>NZ_DATCNW010000305.1:0-17701 GCF_036565025.1 Pengzhenrongella sp. | reverse complement strand
AACCTTCCCAAAACTGGATCGCTCCCGCTCGGGGCGGGCCCGCACGCAATGGACGTAACTTGAGGTCCACGCAGGCGGGATCCAGAGGAGGATCCCCGCTCGGGGGCGACTGGCAGGGGGTCCTAAGCTACGACCATTGGGAGCACACCGATCCCGACCTCACGCCGGCGAGCGACTGGTTCGGTTTGTTCGAGGTGTCGATCTGGAACTCCTGGCTCGCCGCGGCGCAGGCTCGAAGCCTCGACTGGCATTCGCGGCTCCGCGGATCCCTGCCTCGGGTGCTGGAGATCTCGGACCGGGTGGCGGCTGCGTGGAATGCTCGAACAGACCTGGTGATCTCGCACGGCGACCTGGAACCGTACAACGTCCTGGATGCTGATTCCGGCCTGTTTCTCATCGACTGGGAGAGCGTCGGCCAGGAAAGTGCCGGCCTGGAGCTCGGTCGCACCCTGTTCGCTTTCGGCGAGCACGATCTCGCCTTCTGTGGAGCCGCGCTCGACAGCTACGTCGACGCGAGTGGACAGCCGCCGCAGATCGACGACTCGTTCGGCCTGCGCACGGTCGCACGCAAGCTCGGAAGTCTCACCGAGCTGGTACGAGTCAGCATCGACGCCGCCGCGCCGACGGGGTGGATGCAGTCGTCGGTTGCCATCCCGCAGGCGATCGAGGAACTACTGTCCATGTCCTCGCGAGCGGTCGACTGGTCGCGGCGGCTCGCCGCGGCTCGTTCGTGAATCTGCTCTGCCCAGTCCGCCGGAGACGATGAGGTGGGAATGATGACCGACGAGCCCGAACCGCTGATGTTCGACTCTGGCGACGCATTTCGCACCTGGCTGGTCGACCACCAGGACTCCTCGCCCGGCGTGTGGCTGACCTTTGCGAAGAAGGGTTCGGGAACCACGACCGTGACGTACGCCGAGGCGCTCGATGCGGCGCTCGAGCACGGGTGGATCGATGGGCAGACCCGCCGGATCGACGACCAGACCTACGTGCAGCGATTCACGCCGCGCCGCCCGCAGAGCCCCTGGTCGCTGCGTAACCGCACCGCCGCCGAGGCGATGATCGCGGAGGGAAGAATGGCGCCGCGAGGCCTCGCCGAGGTGGAGCGAGCGCGCGCGGACGGGCGCTGGAAGAAGGCGTATGAAGGCCCCAAGAATGCCGAGCCGCACCCGGATTTCCTCGCCGCCCTCGAGCAGAGCCCGGCGGCCGCCGAGTTCTACGCGACGCTGAACAGCCAGAACAGGTACGCGATCTACTTCAGGGTGCAGGACGCGAAACGGGCGGACACGAGGGCTCGACGGATCGAGAAGTTCGTCGGCATGCTGGCGCGCGGCGAGAAGTTTCACCCATGACGGCGAGCCGCTACCTCTACCTCACCCGGCATGGCGAGGTGGTCCCGGATGAGAGCGGCCTGTCCGGCAATGGCCGCCGACAGGCCGGGTTCCTCGGCAGGCGGCTTCGAGGCGTCCCGCTCGCCGCGATTCAGCACGGTCCGTCGCACAGGACGACCCAGACCGCGCAGCTGATCGGTGCGCAGCTCGACGGGGTTCCGGAAGTAACGCCCTCGATCAGTTCGCCGGGCCGGCGCCGGGAGACGTGCCGCGCCACGACTGGGACGCGTGGCGGCCGGCGGCCCGGGCGGGCCTCGTCGACCTGGCCCAGCACCTGCGCGAGGCCTGACGCGCCGACACGTCCTCGGTGAGTGCTGGTAGACAGAGGGCGCTCGCTGGTCGAGATCCAGCGAGCTCCGCCGAACCGGAAGAGGCGAACGAGACGTGAGCGCGATCGAGCCGGTGTGGGCGCGCAAGGAAAGACGACTGCTGTACGAAGGCCGTATGACGATCGCGGAATACTCCGCGGTCCTTCCCGGTGGCGGCGAGACCAGCTACGAGGTCGACGAGAGCCTGGAGTTTGCGGTGGCCGTCCTCGTGCAACGTCCGGACGACCAGATCGTGCTGACCCGTCAGTTTCGCTTCCCGCTCGATCGGTGGATCTACGACCTGCCTGGTGGCGGCGGAAAGCCCGGAGAAACTCCGCAGGACGCGGCGAGACGAGAATGCCAGGAGGAGACCGGCCTCATTGCACACGGGCTCACGCACCTGCATTCGTTCTATTCGAATCCGGGCCGAACCGGCTGGCCCACGCACCTCTACTTCTGCTCCGGGACGAGTCAGGGCGTCGCTGACGACTCCGACCCGTCAGAGTCGGTCCGGATCGCGCCGATGAGCGTCAAGGAGATCGATGAGCTCATCCTGGACGGCTCCATCGTCGATCCCGCGCTGCTGATCGGGAGATTCGTCGCGGCGGCCCATGGACTCATTGGTGCGCCGGTGTCCGGGCCGAGCGCGAAATAGGAGTTGTTGTCGTATTTTCGCGCTCGCGACGACAACAACTCCTATTTCGATGACCGCCCGCAGTCCGGCGTTCGCGACTCGAGCGAGCCCGGGGACGGGGGGTCGAGATCATCGGTTCGTTCGGAACGTGCTCGTCGGTCGAATCGTTGTTCCGAGGCCTCCGTGTACTGGACAGATCCGCGCTCCACGGCCTCCGCACCCTGGACGGAGCCCAGTCGAATCTCCCCCGGCCGATACGCTCGTCCCTCCGACCATCCCCGGCGAGAGGCATGTCATGACTTCGGACGCACCCACGACCACGACGACGCACCCCCGTCTCGCCTTCATCGGCGGCGGAGTGATGGGTGAGGCGCTGCTGGCCGGTGTGCTCGCCTCCGGCTGGAGCGCCGAGGACGTGAGTGTCGCCGAACCCTCCGCCATCCGCGCCAACGAGCTCTCCGCGAAGTACGGCGTGCGCGCCGCGGACGGCAACGCCGCAACGGTGAGCCGCGTCGACATCGTCGTCGTCGCCGTCAAGCCGAAGTACATCGGGGGAGTGCTTGAGGACATCGCCGGGTCGCTGCGCCCCGGGACGCTCGTGATCAGCGTCGCGGCGGGGGTCACGTGCTCCTTCTACGAGGAGCGGCTGCCCGCCGGCACCGCCGTCGTCCGCGTCATGCCGAACACGCCCGCGGTGATCGGCAAGGGCGCGAGCGCGATCAGCCCAGGCACGCACGCCACCGAGGAGCACCTCGCGCTGACCGAGCGCGTCCTCGCGAAGACCGGCCTGGTGGTCCGCGCCGACGAGCACGACCTCGACGCCGTGACCGCGATCTCCGGGTCGGGCCCCGCCTACGTCTTCTACTTCATCGACGCGCTCGCCGAGGCGGGCGTCCTGCTCGGCCTCACGCGCGACCTTTCCACCAAGCTCGCCGTCGCGACCGTCCTCGGCTCGGCGTCGTTGGTCGACGAGACCGGCGACCATCCCGCGATCCTGCGCGAGCGCGTCTCCTCCCCGGGTGGGACCACCGTCGCAGGTGTGAGCCAGCTCGACGCCCACGGCGTCCGGGCGGGAATCGTCGCGGCGGCCACGGCCACGCGGGACCGCTCGCTCCAGCTGGCCGCCGAGGCGGCGTCCGCCTCGCACGGCAAGTAGCGCTCCCCGGCGGTGACCATCCCGGGCGCCTTTGATGCTGACACGGCGTCGACGATGCGCGGGATGGCCGCCGAGGCCGCATGCGCCTGCCATGATCACCGCATACGGCAGGCGCATGCGATGACCAACGGTCGCGAAGGCGCGTGCGATGACCACCTCGTACGACAGGCACCCCGATGACCACCGAGCGCGACAGTCAGCCGACGACCGAGCGCGAGCGCGACAGGCACCCGCGATGACCCATCGAGCGCGACAGGCACCCGCGTTGACGACCGACCGCGACAGGCAGCCCCGATGACGACCGAGTACGACGACCGCCCCCGACCCCCGGCGATGAGTGATGTCGCTCGCGTGGCGGGCGTCTCGCACCAGACGGTCTCGCGAGTCCTGAACGACCACCCGAGCGTGCGTCCCGCGACCCGCGACCGGGTCCTCGATGCCATCGCCGAGCTGGGCTACCGCCGCAACAGCGCGGCTCGCACGCTGGTCACGCGCCGTTCGGGCGCGATCGGCGTGGTCACCACCGGCCTGCCGTACTTCGGCCCGGCCTCGACCCTGATCGCCGTCGAGGCGGCGGCGCGCGACGCCGGGTACTTCGTCAGCGTCGCGACCCTCGCCCGCAACGACGCGACGAGCGTCGACCACGCCGTCGAGCACTTCCTGGCCCAGGGCGTCGAGGGCATCATCTGCATCGCGCCGCACAGCGACGTGCGCGACGCGCTGGTCCCGTTCGGCGACGTCGTCCCGCTCGTGATGATCGCGTCCGAGGCGAGCCCCGGCTTCGCGTTCCACACGATGAGCGTCGACCAGGAGCTCGGCGCCCGCCTCGCGACCCGGCACCTGCTCGAGCTGGGCCACCGGGACATCGCGCACCTCGCCGGCCCGCAGGACTGGATCGACGCCCATGCGCGCGCCGTCGGCTGGCGAAAGGAGCTCGCCGCGGCCGGCGTCGCGCCCGGGGAGCAGATCAGCGGCGACTGGAGTCCGGACCGAGGTTACGAGGTCGGCCTGCGCCTCGTGCGCGACGGCCTGCCGGGCGCCGTCTTCGCGGCCAACGACCAGCTCGCGCTCGGCCTCCTGCGTGCCTTCGCCGAGTCCGGCCTGCGCGTCCCGCGCGACGTCTCGGTGGTCGGCTTCGACGACATCACCGGCTCGGCCCACTTCTTCCCGCCGCTCACGACGGTGCGACAGGAATTCGGGGCCCTCGGTACCCGCTGCATGCAGATGCTGCTCGCGGCCATCAACGGGTTCGACAGCGATCCCACCCCCATCCCGCCGAGCCTCGTGGTGCGCTTCAGCACCGGTCCGCCCGCTTGACAGAGTGAATGTGAGCGCTAACATTGGCCTGGCCGACGGCGTTCCGTCCTCGGCGTGCACACCTCGCCCCGGCGGGAAGACGAGCGGAAGCAGCACCAATGACGGTGGAAGCGGGACTGGGACCTAGGCACGTCGACGCGCACGAAGCGCTGGTGGTGGGGGTCGACTACGGAACCCTCTCGGGCAGAGCCGTCGTGGTGCGCGTGCGCGACGGCGCGGAGCTCGGCTCCGCGGTCCACGAGTACCCGCACGCCGTCATGGAGCGCGCGCTGACCGCCGGCCCGGCCGCCGACGCGGGCAGCCCCGTCGCCCTGGCCCCCGACTGGGCGCTCCAGGTCCCGTCCGACTACGTCGACGTGCTCAAGACCGCCGTGCCCGCCGCGATCGCCGCGGCCCGCGCGGCGTTCGGCATCGACCCGGCCGACGTCGTCGGCATCGGCACCGACTTCACCGCCTGCACGATGGTCGCCACGACCGCCGACGGCACGCCGCTGTGCGAGCTCGACACGTTCGCCGACCGGCCGCACGCCTACGTGAAGCTCTGGAAGCACCACTCCGCCCAGCCGCACGCCGACCGCATCACCGCCCTCGCCCACGAGCGCCGCGAGCCCTGGATCGCGCGCTACGGCGGCCTGATCTCCTCCGAGTGGGAGTTCGCCAAGGGCCTGCAGCTGCTCGAGGAGGACCGCGAGGTCTACGAAGCGACCGAGCACTGGGTCGAGGCCGCCGACTGGATCATCTGGCAGCTGTCCGGTGAGTACGTCCGCAACGCGTGCACCGCCGGCTACAAGGGCATCCTGCAGGACGGCGAGTACCCCAGCCGCGACTTCCTCGCCGCCCTCAACCCCGATTTCGCCGACTTCGTCGACGCCAAGGTCACCCACCCGATCGGGCAGCTCGGCGCCGCCGCGGGCACGCTGACCGCGCAGGCCGCCGCCTGGACCGGGCTGCCCGAGGGCATCGCGGTCGCCGTCGGGAACGTCGACGCGCACGTCACCTCGCCGGCCGCAAACGCCGTCGAGCCCGGCCAGATGGTCGCGATCATGGGCACCTCGACGTGCCACGTGATGAACGGCCGAGCTCTGCACGAGGTCCCCGGCATGTGCGGGGTCGTCGACGGCGGGATCGTCGAGGGGCTGTGGGGCTACGAGGCCGGCCAGAGCGGCGTGGGGGACATCTTCGGCTGGTTCGTGAACACCTCCGTGCCGCCGGAGTACGTCGCGGCCGCCGGCGAGCAGGGCGTGCACGCCTACCTCACCGAGCTCGCCGCACGCCAGCAGATCGGCGAGCACGGCCTGATCGCGCTGGACTGGCACTCGGGCAACCGCTCGGTGCTGGTGGACCACGAGCTCTCCGGCGTCGTCGTCGGCCAGACGCTCGCGACCAAGCCAGAGGACACCTACCGCGCCCTCCTCGAGGCCACCGCGTTCGGCACCCGCACGATCGTCGAGGCCTTCACCGGCTCGGGGGTCCCGGTCACCGAGCTCGTCGTCGCCGGCGGGCTGCTGAAGAACGCGCTGCTCATGCAGATCTACGCGGACGTCACGCGCCTGCCGCTGAGCACGATCGTCTCCGAGCAGGGCCCTGCCCTCGGCTCGGCCATCCACGCGGCTGTTGCTGCCGGCGCCTACGACGACGTCCGGGCCGCCGCGAAGGTCATGGGTCGGCGCAAGGTCGCCGCGTACACCCCGATCGAGGAGAACGCGAAGCGCTACGACGCGCTGTTCGCCGAGTACACCGCCCTGCACGACTACTTCGGGCGCGGCGCGAACGACGTCATGCACCGGCTCAAGGCCATCCGCCGCGACGCGATCGGCGGCGCGAAGTGAGCGGCGTCGGGGCGACCGGCCTGACCGCCTACTCCGCCGAGGTGCGCGCCTCCGTCGCCGAGGCACGCAACGTCGTGGCCGCCCTGCACGCCGAGCTGCCGCGCTACGAGCTCGTGGTGTGGACGGCAGGCAACGTGTCGCAGCGAGTCGCGGGCGCCGACCTGTTCGTCATCAAGCCGTCGGGTGTGTCCTACGACGACCTGACGCCCGAGTCGATGGTGGTCTGCGACCTCGACGGCGAGCTCGTCGACGGGAGCCGGTCGCCGTCGAGCGACACCGCGGCGCACGCCTACGTCTACCGGCACCTCGCGCACATCGGCGGCGTCGTGCACACCCACTCCACCTACGCGACCGCCTGGGCGTCGCGCGGCGAGGCGGTGCCGTGCGTGCTGACGATGATGGCCGACGAGTTCGGCGGCCCGGTGCCGATCGGCCCGTTCGCACTCATCGGCGACGACTCGATCGGCCGGGGCATCGTCGAGACGCTCGCTACCAGCCGTTCGCCCGCCGTACTGATGCGCAACCACGGCCCGTTCACCGTCGGGGTGGATGCTCGCGCCGCGGTCAAGGCCGCGGTGATGGTCGAGGAGGTCGCCCGCACCGTGCACATCGCCCGCCAGCTCGGCGAACCGGTCCCGATCCCGCAGGCCGACATCGACTCGCTCTACGCCCGCTACCAGAACGTCTACGGCCAGGGGCAGCCCGGCCGCGAAGGAGTGTCATGAGCAAGGCTTATGCCGACCGCGAGGTCTGGTTCCTCACCGGCAGCCAGGACCTGTATGGCGAGGACACCCTGCGCCAGGTCGCCGAGCAGTCCCAGGAGATCGCCCGCGCGATCGACGCCGCGGGCGCCGTCCCGGTGAAGATCGTCTGGAAGCCCGTGCTCAAGAGCGCAGGTGCGATCCGGCGGACCGCGCTCGAGGCCAACGCGGACGACGCCTGCATCGGCGTGATCGCCTGGATGCACACGTTCTCGCCGGCCAAGATGTGGATCGCCGGCCTCGACGCGCTGCGCACGCCCCTGCTGCACCTGCACACGCAGGCGAACGTCGAGCTGCCGTGGGCAACTATCGACATGGACTTCATGAACCTCAACCAGGCCGCGCACGGCGACCGCGAGTTCGGGTACATCCAGTCCCGGCTCGGGGTGGCGCGCAAGACCGTCGTCGGGCACGTCTCCAACCCGGCCGTGCTGGGCAAGATTGGCGGCTGGGTGCGCGCCGCGGCCGGCTGGAACGCGACGCACGAGCTCAAGCTCGCCCGGTTCGGCGACAACATGCGCAACGTCGCGGTCACCGAGGGCGACAAGACCGAGGCCGAGCTGCGCTTCGGGGTCTCCGTGAACACCTGGGGCGTCAACGACCTCGTCGAGGCGGTCGACTCCTCGACCGACGCCGAGGTGGACACCCTGGTCGGGGAGTACGAGGACCTGTACGACGTCGCCGACGAGCTGCGCAAGGGTGGCGACCGGCACGACTCGCTGCGCTACGGCGCGCGGATCGAGCTGGGCCTGCGCTCCTTCCTCACGGGCCTCGGCGCGAGCGCATTCACGACCAACTTCGAGGACCTAGGCGGGCTGCGCCAGCTGCCGGGGCTCGCGGTGCAGCGCCTGATGGCCGACGGCTACGGCTTCGGTGCCGAGGGCGACTGGAAGACGGCCGTGCTCGTGCGCGCCGCGAAGGTCATGGGCCAGGGGCTGCCCGGCGGGGCCTCCCTCATGGAGGACTACACGTACAACCTCGTGCCCGGCTCCGAGCTGATCCTGGGCGCGCACATGCTCGAGGTCTGCCCGTCCCTCACGACGAGCCGCCCGAGCCTTGAGGTCCACCCGCTCGGCATCGGTGGGCGCGAGGACCCCGTCCGGCTCGTCTTCGACACCGACCCGGGCCCCGGCGTGGTCGTCGCGATGTCCGACATGCGCGAGCGGTTCCGGCTCGTCGCGAACGTCGTCGAGGTCGTGCCGTCGGCCGAAGACCTGCCGAACCTCCCGGTCGCGCGCGCGGTCTGGAAGCCCGAGCCGGACTTCGCGACGTCGGCCGAGGCCTGGCTGACCGCAGGGGCCGCGCACCACACCGTGCTCAGCACGCAGGTCGGCATCGACGTGTTCGCCGACTTCTCGGACATCGCCCGGACCGAGCTGCTGGTGATCGACCGCGACACGACGTCGCGCGGCTTCGCCCGTGAGATCCGCTGGAACCAGGCGTACTACCGGCTGGCGCAGGGCTTCTGACCACCCCTGGGGGCTTCGAGAGAAGTTTTCGAGAAGCCCCCAGGGGCCTTTGATAACGAAAGTGCTTTAACCCGAGACACTTGAGTTATGCGCGCACGTCCGAAATCTGTTTACGCCCGTTTCGGGACATTTGTCCCCAAAGAGGGTTGAAGCCGGACATCGTTACAGTTTCGCAATCAAAAGTTGCCCTCATCGACTTGACTGCCAATCGAAAGATGTCGAAAGTAGTGACGTGCTCAATGAAGAGGCGGTATCACTCCCCGCGAGGGTCCGCCGCGAGCGGATGCTCCAGATGATCACCGCACGTCAGTTCGTCCGGGTCGCCGACCTGTCCGAGGCGTTCGGGATCTCGGACGTCACCGTTCGGGGTGACCTCGACGCGCTCGACCACTCCCACGACGTGCGCCGGGTGCGGGGTGGCGCGATGGCCCGCTCGTACGGCGGGCGTCCCGAGGCGTCCTTCGAGGAGTCCCTCGCCTCGTCCGCCGACGAGAAGCAGCGGATCGGGGAACGAGCGGCGTCGCTCGTCACCTCGGGCATGAGCATCGTGCTGGACGTCGGCACCACGACGACCGCCATCGCGCGGGCCCTGGCGGCCCGCACCGACCTCGAAGAGGTCGCGGTGATCACGAACGGACTGATGGTCGCTCTGGAGCTCGAGGCCGCGATGCCCGCCGTCACGGTGATCGTGACCGGAGGGACGCTGCGTCCGCTGCAGCACTCGCTCGTCGACCCGATGGCGAACCTGCTGCTCGAGCGGATGCACCCGGACCTCGCGTTCATCGGGTGCACCGGCGTCGACGTGGCGCACGGCATCACCAACATCAACTTGCCCGAGGCGGAGGTCAAGCGGCGCATGATCGCTGCGGCCGAGCGCACCGTCGTCGTCGCGACCGGGTCGAAGATCGGCCAGGCCCACCTGATCCGCATCGCGGAGCTCGCCGACATCTCGACGGTGATCACCGGATCCTCCGCGGGGGCGGCCGCCGTCGGCGAGCTGCGGCGCGCCGGGACCAACGTGATCCAGGTGGAGTAAGGCGCACGGTCACATGAACTTCCTGACCGGTGGAGAACCGGCGGTCAGGGCGGTACCCCGGGTCGGCGTTCGGCCGGACCGGATCAGGAACACGTTTTTCTTCAGGAGGAAGAATGCGCACGAAGAAGTTTGCGGTACTTGCCGCGGGCATGGCCCTGACCTTCGCACTGGCCGCGTGCGGCGGCGGCGGCGCCGGAAGCGCCAAGGCGGGCGAGACCGCCGGCGCCAAGGGCGGCACGATCGGTGTCGCGATGCCGACCCAGACCTCCGAGCGCTGGATCGCCGACGGCAAGGCCGTCAAGAAGGGCCTCGAGGCGGACGGGTACAAGGTCGACCTGCAGTACGCGGGCGACGACATCCCGGTGCAGTCCCAGCAGATCGACCAGATGATCACCAAGGGCGTCAAGCTCCTCATCATCGCGTCGATCGACGGCAAGGCCCTGAGCAGCCAGCTGCAGGCCGCTGCCGACGCGCACATCCCGGTCATCGCCTACGACCGGCTGATCCGCGACAGCAAGAACGTCGACTTCTACGTCACGTTCGACAACGAGAAGGTCGGCGACCAGCAGGCAACGTCGCTGCTGGTGGGCCTGGGCCTGCTCAAGGCGGACGGCTCGAAGGGCACGGCCAAGGGGCCGTTCAACGTGGAGCTGTTCGCCGGGTCGCTCGACGACAACAACGCGTCCTTCTTCTGGAAGGGCGCGATCGCCAAGCTCCAGCCGTTCATCGACGACGGCACCATCGTCGTGAAGTCCAAGCAGACGAAGATCGAGCAGGCCGCGACGCTGCAGTGGAAGCAGGAGACCGCGCAGAAGCGCATGGAAGACCTCCTCACCTCCGCCTACAGTGACGGCTCCAAGGTCGACGGCGTGCTGTCCCCGTACGACGGGATCTCCCGCGGCATCATCACCGCGCTGAAGAACGACGGCTATGGCACCACCGCCAAGCCGATGCCGCCCATCTCGGGCCAGGACTCCGAGATCGCATCGGTCAAGCTGATCGCCGATGGCGTGCAGTTCGCCTCGATCTTCAAGGACACCCGCAAGCTCGCCGCACAGGCGATCACCTCGTCCAAGGCGATCCTCGAGGGCAAGACGCCGGTGGCGAACGACACCAAGTCGTACGACAACGGCGTGAAGGTCGTCCCGTCCTTCCTGCTGAAGTCGGACATCGTCTACAAGGACAACATCAAGTCGCTGCTGGTCGACTCCGGCTACTACACCGCGGCCGAGGTCGCATCTGGTCAGGCTGCTTCCTGATACCTGGGCACCTCGATGCCGGCCGATCCGGCGGGGGGAAACCCCCGCCGGATCGCCACCGGTGCGAAGCATCCGTGGTCCACGAAAGACGAGGACGGTTGGCGCAATGAGCAACAACATCTTGGAGATGCGCTCCATCACGAAGAGTTTCCCCGGTGTCAAGGCGCTCGAGGATGTCTCGTTGAACGTCCGAAGGGGCGAGATCCACGCCATCTGCGGGGAGAACGGCGCGGGCAAGTCGACCCTCATGAAGGTGCTCTCGGGGGTCTACCCGCACGGCAGCTACGACGGCGAGATCGTCTTTGAGGACAAAGCTGCGGAGTTCGGCTCCATCAATGACAGCGAGCACCTGGGGATCGTCATCATCCACCAGGAGCTCGCCCTGGTTCCGTATCTGTCGGTCGCCGAGAACATCTTCCTCGGCAATGAACAGCGTGCGAGGAGCGGCCTGGTCGACTGGAACGCCACGAACGCCGAGGCGAGCAAGCTGCTCGCGCGGGTGGGCCTGGTCGAGAACCCGACGACGCCCGTGAGCCAGCTGGGCGTCGGCAAGCAGCAGCTGATCGAGATCGCCAAGGCGCTGTCCAAACGCGTCAAACTGCTGATCCTCGACGAGCCCACCGCTGCGCTGAACGACACGGACTCCGAGCACCTGCTCGATCTCCTGCGCCACCTCAAGGGCCAGGGGATCACCTCGATCATGATCTCCCACAAGCTGAACGAGATCATCGAGATTGCCGACTCGACCACGATCATCCGCGACGGCAAGACCATCGAGACCCTCGACATGCAGGCCGACGGTGTCACGCAGAACCGGATCATCAAGGGCATGGTCGGGCGGGACCTCGAGAGCCGCTTCCCGGAGCGCACGCCGGACATCGGCGAGGAGGTGCTGCGGATCGAGGACTGGAACGTGTGGCACCCGACCCAGATGGACCGTGCCGTTGTCACCGGCGCGAACCTCGCAGTGCGCCGAGGCGAGGTCGTGGGCATCGCCGGGCTGATGGGTGCCGGACGCACGGAGCTCGCGATGAGCGTGTTCGGGCGCAGCTACGGACGCAACATCACCGGCCGCGTGTTCAAGCGCGGCGAGGAGATCAAGGTCCGGACGGTGAGCGAGGCGATCGGGCACGGCCTGGCCTACGCGACCGAGGACCGCAAGCGCTACGGGTTGAACCTGATCGAGGACATCAGGCGGAACGTTTCCGCCGCGTCGCTCGGCAAGCTGTCCCGCCGCGGTTGGGTCAACGCCAACGAGGAGCTGAAGATCGCCGAGGAGTACCGGCAGAGCCTGAACATCAAGGCGCCCACCGTGCTCTCGGTCGTCGGGAAGCTCTCGGGCGGGAACCAGCAGAAGGTCGTGCTGTCGAAGTGGATCTACACCGACGCCGACGTGCTGATCCTCGATGAGCCGACCCGCGGGATCGACGTCGGCGCCAAGTACGAGATCTACACCATCATCAACGCGCTCGTCGCGGTCGGTAAGTCGGTCATCGTGATCTCGTCCGAGCTGCCCGAGTTGCTGGGGATCTGCGACCGCATCTACACGCTCGCCTTCGGGCGAATCACCGGCGTCGTCCCCGTTGCCGAGGCCACGCAGGAGCGCTTGATGGAACTCATGACGAAGGAAAAGGACTAGAGCGATGAATGGACTTGCGAGCGTGCGGGATCTCTTGACCCGTAACCTCAGGCAAAGCGGTATCTATATCGCCTTCGTGCTCATTGTGACGCTGTTCGCCATCCTGACCGGCGGCCTGCTGCTGAGTCCTGGGAACATGACGAACATCGTCCTGCAGTACTCCTACATCCTGATCCTGGCGATCGGCATGGTGATCGTGATCATCGCCGGCCATATCGACCTCTCGGTCGGTTCGGTGGTCGCGCTGACCGGCGCGGTCTCCGCGATCGTCGTCATCAAGGGCGGCAACCCGTGGTGGATGGGTGTCCTGGCTGCTCTCGCGGTGGGACTCGCCGTCGGCGCCTGGCACGGCTTCTGGGTCGCGTTCATGGGGATTCCGGCGTTCATCACGACCTTGGCCGGCATGCTGCTGTTCCGCGGCCTCACGCTGCTCGTGCTGAATAACATCTCGCTCTCGCCGTTCCCGGCGGAGTACCAGAAGGCCGCCGGTGGGTTCCTGCTCAACGGGGTACTGGGCGGCTTCGGCGTCGACAACTTCACACTGGTGGTCTTCGGCCTCGCGATTGCGGGCTACGCCGTGAGCGCCTTCCGGAGCCGGCAGGCGCGGCTCATGTATCAGCAGGCCGTCGAGGCGTTCCCGCTGTTCGTGCTGAAGATCGTGGTCATCGCCGCCATCGTCATGGCGTTCGCCTACAAGCTCGCGAGCAGCCGCGGTCTGCCGATCGTGCTGATCATCCTCGCGATCCTGATCAGCACCTACGGCATCGTGACCAAGCGCTCGGTGTTCGGCCGGCACGTCTACGCGATCGGTGGCAACCTCAACGCGGCCCAGCTCTCCGGGGTGAAGGTCAAGTGGGTCAACTTCTGGATCTTCGTCAACATGGGCTTCCTGTCCTCGGTGGCCGGTGTCATCTACTCCTCGCGCTCCAACGGTGCCCAGCCGGCGGCGGGGCAAATGTTCGAGCTCGACGCGATCGCGGCCTGCTTCATCGGTGGGGCCGCCGTCACCGGTGGCGTCGGCACCGTGGTCGGCGCCATGGTCGGTGGCCTGATCATGGCGGTCATGAGCAACGGCATGCAGCTCATGGGCGTTGACCAGTCGGTCCAGCAGGTCATCAAGGGCCTGGTGCTCCTGCTGGCCGTCGCGTTCGACGTCTACAACAAGCGCCGCGCGGGCGTCTCCCGCTAGTCGCGCACCGCAGGGCCCGGACCGTCTCTCCAGGCGGTCCGGGCCCTTTCGCGTCCCCGCGTCCCGAAGTTGAGCGGGGGTCGCGGGGCTCGATTCGAGCGTCGAGCCGGCCGTTGTAGCTGGCCCCCTAGATTCCACCCACCTCCGCTCCCACCTCAGCCCAATCCCCCCGACTAGGCGTCCCCGGGCTCGCTCACGCCACGAGATGGGAGTTGTTGTCGCATTTCGGGCGATCCGACGACAACAACTCCCATCTCGCGGCCGATCCGCAGCCGCGGATCGGCCGGGTTGGACGGGCGAGGAGAAACTCGGCGCGGCGACGGACGACGGATTGCGCCCTCGGAAGACGGTCGGGATAGCGATTCAATCGGAGGGCGTCCCGACCGGTACTGCGGCGTCGTGCGCTACGGGCATCGAGGTGGGTCCGCGTCTGGCCGCGGCTCTGGTCAATGCCGAGAGTCTCAGCGAGTTCGGGGGCCTCCTGGTCGAGCACCAGATCCGGCGCCCCTGGCTCAGTTCGGTCGATCGGGAGGCGCTCGACGCCTGGGTGTCGCGTCTGCGGCCGGTGTTCCTCGCCGAGGGGGTCGATGAACGCTGCGCGGCCGTCAATGCGTTGCTGTCGGACGTGGCCGGCGCGCTGTTCCTCACGACGCACGACGAGACCCCGCCGCACCTGCATCTGGTCGCCGACGAACGGGACGTCGTGGCGCGGGTGCAGTCGGTGACGGCGACGGGTCTCGCGTTCTTCCTCGCGTGGAGCGGGGGTGGCCGGCTCGGGACGTGCGCTCGGTCGCGCTGCGGGCGGGCGTACGTCGACGCGTCGAAGGCCGGGCGCCAGCGCTACTGCTCGGCGCGCTGCGGCAACACCGACGCCGTGGCCCGGCATCGAGCCTCCGCGGTTTCGCCCACCTGATCGGCGCCGGAGCTGCGTCCACGAACGGCGCGCGGCCGTCGCCGGCCGTCGCGAACGGGGTCCAGAGCAGGGCGGTGACCAGGCCGGTGACCAGGGCGATGACACTCGCGAAAACGCCGAGGGCGAGCCGTGCGGGCGATTGGCGGGCGAGCTTGTCGGGGTGCTCGCGGATCGTCGAGAGCGATCCCGTCAGGCCGTGCTGTATCGCACCTCCCGGCTCGCGCTCTGATGGACGCACACTCTGGCGTGTCGGGGCGGCGGACTACGGTGAGGCGCATGGCGGATTCCGTGCACGTCGTGTGGTCACCCGCCCTGCTCGGTTACGACTTCGGCCAGGGCCACCCGATGTCACCGGTGCGCCTGAAGCTCACGATGGACCTGGCGGGCGCCCTGGGACTGCTGGACGCCCCCGGCGTGCGGGTGGTCGGTGCCGAGCCCGCGAGCGAGGACGACCTGCTCACTGTGCACGGCGCCGCGTACGTCGCGGCGGTCCGGGCGGCCTCCGACCACGGGCACGCGTCCGCCGTGTACGGGCTCGGGACCGAGGACGACCCGGTGTTCGCCGGCATGCACGAGGCCGCGGCCCGGATCGTGACCGGCAGCCTCGAGGGCGCGTCCTCGATCTGGTCGGGCGAGGCGATCCACGCCGTGAACATCGCCGGCGGCATGCACCACGCGATGCCCGACGGCGCATCGGGCTTCTGCGTCTACAACGACGCGGCGCTCGCGATCCACCGGCTGCTGGCCGACGGCGCGACGAAGGTCGCCTACGTCGACGTCGACGCCCACCACGGCGACGGCGTCGAGCGCGTGTTCTGGGACGACCCGCGGGTCGTGACCATCTCGGTGCACGAGAGCGGTCGCAGCCTGTTCCCGGGCACGGGCCACGCCTACGAGGTCGGCGGGCCCGGCGCCGAGGGCACCGTCGTGAACGTCGCGCTGCCCGCCGGCACGGGCGACGCCGGCTGGCTGCGGGCCATCTCCGCGATCGTCCCGGCGGTGCTGCGCGAGTTCAAGCCCGACGTCGTGGTGAGCCAGCACGGCTGCGACGCGCACGCGGCGGACCCGCTGGCGAACCTCAAGGTGAGCGTCGACGCCCAGCGGCGAGTCGCCGAGCTGGTGCACGAGCTCGCACACGAGGTGGCCGGCGGGCGCTGGCTCGCCCTCGGGGGCGGGGGATACGCCGTCGTCGACGTCGTGCCGCGCGCCTGGAGCCACCTGATCGCGATCGCCGGGCACGTCCCGCTGGACCCCGCGACGGCCCTGCCGGCGGCGTGGCGCGCGGACGTGGCGGATCGCTGGGGCCGCAACACCCCGGAGCGGATGACCGACGACGCGCCGCTGCGCTTCCGGGAGTGGCACGAGGGTTACAACCCCGGGGACGACGTCGACCGGGCGATCAAGGCGACCCGCGATGCCGTGTTCCCGCACCTGGGCCTCGACCCGCACCACGACTGAGCGACGAGGCCCCTGGCTGGCTCTTTCTCCCGTGCCCCGGGAGGCCCTAGGGTGAGCGCTGCAGCCTCTTTCGTGATGGGCGCGCCGACGGCGGCGTCACCCGTCCGTCCGGGCTGACCGCAAGACCCGCACAACGCGAAGAACGGTGGACGAAGGTGAGCGAGCAGCCACGAACCCGGTTCCTCACCGTGGCCGAGGTGGCCGAGATCATGCGGGTCTCCCGGATGACGGTGTACCGGCTGGTCCACTCGGGTGAGATGCCGGCCGTGCGCGTGGGGCAGTCCTACCGGGTCCCGCAGGACGCGCTCGAGCAGTACCTGGCGGCGTCGTACGTCGAGGGCGACCGCCTCACCTCCTGAGCGCGGGCGCGTCCGCCGGGGCCCGCGCGTCGGCGGGGTGTCGTGACAGAGGCTAGAGTGATTTTGGGATTTTCCCGTGCGTGGGCTTTTGCGACCGCGCCGCGTGTCGTGAAGACCAGCACAAGTCGATCATTGTGAGGATCTATGGGCTCCGTCATCAAGAAGCGTCGTAAGCGCATGGCGAAGAAGAAGCACCGCAAGCTGCTGCGAAAGACTCGCCACCAGCGCCGCAACAAGAAGTGAGCTACGGGCCCGGCAGAGATGCCGGGCCCGCTTGCGTTTGCCTCCGTTGTAGGTTTGCCCCGTCTGCTGCTCGCGTGGACGCCCGGTCCCGGGGGTCGGGGCGGTCAAGAGGGGTGGCGCTGAAGTGGCCGTGACCATGCGTGACGTGGCCGAGCTCGCCGGCGTGTCGGTGAAGACCGTCTCGAACGTGCTCAACGGCTACCCGTACCTGCGCCCCGCGACCCGGGCCCGCGTCGAGTCCGCCATCGCCGAGCTCGGGTACCAGCTGAACGTCTCGGCGCGGAACCTCCGCCAGGGCCGGACCGGGATGATCGGGCTGGCCGTGCCCGAGCTCAGCCAGCCCTACTTCGCCGAGCTCGCCGACCTGGTGATCCAGGCCGGCCAGGAACGCGGCATCCCGGTGCTCATCGAGCAGACCGGTTCGCGCCGCGACCGCGAGCTCGAGGTGCTGCACGGCGCGCTGCGGCGGGCGACGGACGGCCTGATCTTCAGCCCGCTCGCCCTCGGCGAGGAAGACCGGGCCGAGCTCTCGGTCCCGTACCCGCTGGTCCTGCTGGGGGAGCGGATCTTCCACGCGCCCGCGGACCACGTGACGATGGCGAACGTCGAGGCCGCGCAGGCCGCGACCCGGCACCTGATCGAGACCGGCCGGCGCCGGATCGCGCTGTTCGGCGCGCACCCGGGGGAGGTGCTCGGTTCGGCGGCGCTGCGCACGGAGGGCTACCGGCTCGCCCTCGCCG
>NZ_DATCNW010000304.1:0-3090 GCF_036565025.1 Pengzhenrongella sp. | reverse complement strand
GAGCCGCGACGTCCTGGACGGGCTGCCTGGCGATCGGGGCGGCGGCGGTCTGCTTCGACTCCGCGACTCCCTTTCCCGGAGCTGCCGCGGCGCTCCCGGTGCTCGGCGCGTGCGCGGTCATCGGCGCCGGCGGCTCGGGGGCCAGGGCTTCGTTCGAGCGGATCGCCGGCGGGCGGCCGGTGCGCTGGCTGGGGGACATCTCGTACTCGCTGTACCTGTGGCACTGGCCGGTCATCGTGCTGTGGCCGTTCGCCGTGCCGCTGGCGCTGCCCGACCCGGTGCGGGTGCCGGCGCAGGTGGCGGTCAGCCTCGCGCTCGCGGCCCTGAGTCGGCGCTTCGTCGAACGTCCGGCGCAGCGGTCCGTCACCCTGCGGTCCGCGCCACGCGTGACCGGCCTCGTCGCCGTCCTGGCCCTGTTGCTCGTCGCGGTCGCGACGCTCGTGCCCGCGGGACTCCTGGGTACCCAGTCCCGCACCACAGCCCGGGCGGTCGAGGCGTTCTGGGCGGCGCCCCCGGCGGCCCTCGGCGCGGCCGCCATCGACGCCGGCGGCTATCGGGCGTTCGACGCCGGGACCCGGTTGATCGTCCCGGACCCACGCAACGCGCGCGCGGACCTGCCGACCGGCGTGAGCGAGCGTTGCAAGAGCGCCATGGCCGACGACGTCACCCCGCGGTGCGAGTTCGGGCCCGCCACGGCGTCGATCACCATCGCGCTCGTCGGCGACTCCCACGCCGAGCAGTACGTCCCGGCGCTCGAGGTCCTCGCGGCCCGGCACGTCTGGCGCGTGCGCACCTACCTGCACGCCAGCTGCCCGTTCAGCACCGCCGAGCGGCAGACCGACCGGGCCCGCGGCGGCCCGTGCGTGCGCGCGAACGAGGCCACCCTCGCCGCGCTCGAACGCAGCGACGACGTCGACGTCGTGATCACGTCCCAGCGCACCGCGGTGCCGTTCGTCGACGACGGCTCGGCGCCAAGCCCGGTCGCGGGCTTCGTCGAGCTCTGGGGACGGCTCGGGCGGGCGGGCCGGCCCGTCATCGCGATCAGGGACAACCCCATGATGCTGCCCGACGACGGCACCCAGGACTGCCTCGCCCGAGCCCTCGCAGATCCCGACTCGTGCGCCCGGACGCTGGCCGACGCCGTGCCCGACGACGCCCAGGTGGAGGCCGCCCAGCGGCTACCGGCCGTCACGCTCGCCGATCTCACGACGGCGTTCTGCGTCGACGGCCGATGCCCGCCGGTGATCGGCAACGTGCTGGTCTACCGGGACGACCAGCACCTCACCGCGACCTACGTCCGCACCCTCGCCCCCCGGCTCGAGGCGGTCATCTCGGGGGTGCTCGACGCCCGCGCCCCGTGACCGTCGCATCGGAAACCCCCCGAGGTAGTACCGCCGCGCCGAAGTAGTGCCCTGGACGGTTCTATCTCGGCGCGGCGGTACTACCTCGGCGGAGGTTGGTGACCGCCGAAGGAAGCGGCACGATCGTGCTATTCTCGGCGGCATGTCGAAGGGTGAGAGTACCCGCCAGGCGATCCTGCACCAGGGTGTCCAGGGCGCCTACCGGGTCGGGCTCGGCGGGTTGACGATCGGAGATCTCGCCGTGGCGACCGGGATGAGCAAGAGCGGTCTGTACGCGCACTTCCGTTCCAAGGAGGCGCTGCAGCTTGCGGTCCTGGACCAGGCCCGGACGGAGTTCACCGAGGCTGTGATCCGGCCGGCGCTCGCCGCACCGCGCGGGGAACCGCGGGTGCGCGAGCTTTTCCAGCGCTGGATCCGCTGCGGCGTGGAGCGCGCGCCGGGCGGTTGCCTGTTCGTCAAGGCCAGCGTCGAGCTCGACGAGCAGGTCGGACCCGTGCGCGACCAGCTCGCGTGCGATCACCGCGACCTGTACGACACGATCGCGCAGGTGTTCCGCACCGGGATCGCCGAGGGGCACTTTCGCCGCGACGCGGACCCCGACCAGTTCGCCGCCGACCTCGACGGCGTGATGCTCGCCTTCTACCACTGGCACCGGCTGCTCCAGGACGAGCTCGCGCTGACCCGCGCCCAGCGCGCCTTCGAGGCGCTGCTCGACGCCGCCCGCATCCCACACCTGACGAGGGACTCATGACGACCACCGCCACGACGAACGCATCGACCAGCACGACCGTTCGTGCCAGTTCTCGGGCCCAGCTGATCGCGCTGCGGGCCGCGTTCGCGGTGCTCGACCGGGTGGCGCCGCCGCTCGCCGCCCGGTGGGCCCTGGACATCTGGTGCACGCTCCCGAAGGGCTCGGGGCGTCGCCGGGACGCCCGCCCGAGCGAGGGCGTCCGAGCGGATCTCACCACCGCTCCGGGCCGTCGCCTCGCCGTGGAGGTCTGGGGCGAGGGGCCGCCGGTCTACCTCGCCCACGGGTGGGGCGGCTGGCGCGGGCAGATGGGCGCGTTCGTCACCCCGCTGGTCGAGTCCGGTCATCGCGTGGTCGCCTTCGACGCACCGGGCCACGGGGACTCCGACCCGGGAGCCCTCGGCCGGCGCCGCGGCAACGCCGCCGAGTTCGCCCAGGCGCTCGGGCAGGTCATCGAGGCGCAGGGCCCGGCCGCTGGGGTCGTGGCCCACTCGCTCGGCGGCGCGACCGCCGCCCTCGCGGTCCGCGACGGTGCTCCCGTGTCCCGGCTCGCGCTCATCGGGGCCAGCCCGGACCCGATCGGAATGACGGACACCCTGTCCGGACTGCTCGGCTACGGCGAGCGGACCAAGGGCCGGTTCCTTGCGCGGCTCGAGGAGCTCGCGCGCCGTCCGCTGGCGGATTTCGACCTTACCTCCGTGAGTCGGGTCGCCGCCGACACCCTGATCGTGCACGACCGCCAGGACAAGGAGGTCCCCTACGCCGAGGGTGCCCGCCTCGCCGAGGCCTGGCTGAGCGCCGAGCTCGTGACCACCACGGGCCTAGGTCACCAGCGAATCCTCGCCGACCCCACAGTCATCGAGCGAGTCCGCCACTTCGTAACTTCATGACCCCCGTGCCCTCGTGACCCCCGTGCCCTCGTGACCCCGTGACCCCGTGACCCTGCAAACCTCGTAACGTCCGAGCGTTGACGTCCTATAG
>NZ_DATCNW010000303.1:0-5154 GCF_036565025.1 Pengzhenrongella sp. | reverse complement strand
CTGCGGCCTGCCGCCTGCCGCAGAGTGCGCACATCCGTGCGGACTGCGGACATCGGATGTGCGCAGTCGGCGCCGATGTGCGCAGTTTGCGGTCGACGACGCTCGCCAGCCGCCAACATCCGCGCCCCCGGTCGCGGGAGTCCAGCTCCACGACGACGCCCGACCAGATCAGCCCGATTCCTCTCGGCCGCTCCGCGAGATGCGAGTTGTTGTCCTCCTGATCGCCGAAACACGACAACGTCTCGCATCTCGACGCACGCTGTGACTGCCTGGCCTAGCGCGGCCGTTCTCGGGCCCGAAACGCTCCCGAGCCGCACGACGTCGCCCTCCGCCGTCCGCCCTCCGCCGTCCGCCCACCGCCAGCCGCCCTCCGCCAGCCACCAGCCACCAGCCACGAGCCGCCAGCAGTCGGCTGCCATCCGCCGGAGACTGCGCACATCCGTGGGGACTGCGCACATCGGATGTGCGCAGTCGGCACCGATGTGCGCAGCCTGCGGCCGACGACGTCGAACCGTCAGTCCGCTTGCGGTCGGCGCTCGCCGGTCAGTCGCGGTGCTTGTGGAGCATGCGGGCGACCTCGGCGACCGTGCCCGACAGGGACGGGTAGACCGTGAACGACTCCGCGACCTCGTCGGCCGTGAGGCGGTGCGCGAACGCCAGGGTGATCGGGAAGATGAGCTCGCTCGCCCGGTGCGCGACGACGACGCCGCCGAGCAGGACGCCGGTCACCGAGTGCGCGTAGAGCTTGACGAAGCCGTACTGCAGCCCCAGCATCTTCGCTCGCGGGTTGCCCTTCAGGGGCAGCATGCTCACCAGGTACGCGGTGCCGACCGCCTTGAGCTGGTCCTCGTTGTACCCGACGGTCGCGATCTCGGGCGTGGTGAAGATCGTCGCGCACACCGTCGCCGGGTCCAGCGGGCTGACCGTATCGCCCAGCGCGTGCGCCATCGCGATGCGGCCCTGCATCGCCGCGACCGACGCGAGCGGGAGCCCGGTCGTGCAGTCCCCGGCCGCGTACACCCCGCGGGCCGAGGTGCGCGAGACCCGGTCGACCTTGATGTGCCCGCCGTCCCCGAGCCGGACGCCCGCTTCCTCCAGGCCGATCCCTGCGGTGTTCGGGATCGATCCGAGCGCGAGCAGCACGTGCGACCCGCGCACCGTGCGGCCGTCCTCCAGGGTGACCTCGACGCCGTCGTCCGTGCGCACCGCGGACTTCGCGCGCGACCGGGACATGACCTCCATGCCGCGGTCCTTGAACACCTCTTCGATCACCGCGGCGGCGTCCGGGTCCTCCCCCGGCAGTACCCGGTCACGGCTCGAGATGAGCACCACGTCCGCGCCGAGCGCGTTGTAGGCGCCGGCGAACTCCGCGCCGGTCACCCCGGAGCCGACGACAATCAGCCGCTCGGGCAGCGCGGTGAGGTTGTACAGCTGGGTCCAGGTGAGGATCCGCTCGCCGTCGGGCTGGCCGGCGGGCAGCACCCGGGGCGTCGCGCCGGTCGAGACCAGGATCACGTCGGCGTCGAGGACCTCCCGCGCGTCGTCCGGCCCGACGCCCTCGACCACCACGCGCTGCACCCCGTCCAGGCGACCGGAGCCGACGACGATGCGCACGCCGACCCGCTCGAGGCGGCCCCGG
This sequence comes from Pengzhenrongella sp., assembly GCF_036565025.1. Lineage (NCBI taxonomy): Bacteria > Bacillati > Actinomycetota > Actinomycetes > Micrococcales > Pengzhenrongella > Pengzhenrongella sp. The sequence continues at coordinate 3,515 of NZ_DATCNW010000303.1, read as the reverse complement.
ATGTCGGCGGACTGCGCCGCCGCGAGCCCGAGCACCCGCTTGTTCACCACGTCCAGGTCCACCCGGATCACGTCGTTGGCGTCCTCGACCATCCCGATCGTGTCGTCGGCGGGCCGGATCCCGAACTCCTCCGCGTGCCCGAAGCGGGTCATCCACTCAGCCGTCGCGATGAGGGTCTTGGACGGCACGACGTCGGTCAGCACCGCGGCGCCGCCGAGGCCCTGCCGCTCGACGATGGTCACGTCCGCGCCCCAGCGGCGCGCGACCAGCGCCGCCTCGTACCCGCCCGGACCGCCCCCGAGGATGACGACGCGGGTCTGCTGCAGGTCCTGCGCCTCGGTGCTCACAGCGCCAATCATGCACGCCCGAGACGCCTCGTCCCATTCGCTGCCCGCGGAGCCCGGGGCCGATAACCTCGGGATGTGAGCCACACCACGGACCTGCTGCCCTCCTCGCACGACCGATCCCTCGACGACCCGGCGGTGGACCCGTTCACCGTGGCCCGCGCGGCCGCCGAATACATCGCCGCGGCATCCGGTGTGGCCAGGCACGACGTCGCGCTCGTGCTCGGCTCGGGCTGGGGCGGCGCGGGCGACCTGCTGGGCGACGTCGTCGCGGAGATCCCGAGCGAGCAGATCCCCGGCTTCGACGCGCCCGCCGTGCACGGCCATGGCGCGACGACCCGGTCGATCCGGATCGCGGGCACCGACCGACACGCGCTCGTGCTGGGCTCGCGCACCCACCTGTACGAGGGCAAGGGCGTGCGGCGCGTGGTGCACGGCGTGCGCACCGCGGCAGCGACCGGGGCGACCCGGGTCGTGCTCACCAACGGCTGCGGCGGGCTGAACCCGTCCTGGCCGCCGGGCACCCCGGTGCTCATCAGCGACCACCTCAACCTCACCGCGACCTCACCGCTCGAGGGCGCGACGTTCGTGGACCTCACCGACCTGTACTCGCCCCGGCTGCGCGCGATCGCGCGCGAGGCGGACCACTCGCTCGCCGAGGGCGTCTACGTCCAGTTCCCCGGGCCGCACTACGAGACGCCCGCGGAGGTTCGGATGGCCGGCATCCTCGGCGGCGACCTCGTCGGGATGTCGACCGCGCTCGAGGCGATCGCGGCCCGCCACGCCGGTCTCGAGGTGCTCGGCATCTCCCTGGTCACCAACCCCGCGGCGGGGATCAGCCCGACCCCGCTGGCCCACGCGGAGGTCATCGACGCCGGTACGTCCGCCGGCCCACGCATCAGTGCCCTGCTCGCCGAGATCACCCGGAGGATCTGATCATGACCGCACAAGCCACCGGCACCCGGTTCGACCTCGCCGACGACGTCCTCCGCTGGATCGCGGACGATCCCGACCCGGCGACCGCCGCCGAGCTGCGCCGCCTGCTCGACGACGCGCTGGCCGCGCCGCCCGCGAACGGCTCCCCCGCCGCCCGCGCGGGACGCGCCCGGATGGCCTCGGCCCGGGCTGACCTCGCGGACCGGTTCAGCGGACCCCTGCTGTTCGGGACGGCGGGGTTGCGCGGCGTGCTCGGCGGCGGTCCGCACCGGATGAACCGGGCCGTGGTGATCCGCGCCGCCGCGGGCCTCGCCGCGTACCTGCGGGGCGCGCTCGGGGAGGCCGTGCCGCGCGTCGTGATCGGCTACGACGCCCGGCACAACTCGGCCGCCTTCGCGCGCGACACCGCCGCGGTCATGGTCGGCGCGGGCATCGAGGCGCTCCTGCTGCCGGCCGCACTGCCGACGCCCGTGCTCGCCTACGCGGTCCGGCACCTGTCCGCGGACGCCGGGGTGATGGTCACCGCGAGCCACAACCCGCCGCAGGACAACGGCTACAAGGTCTACCTCGGGGGCAGGGCCTCGACCGACGCCGGGCGGGGCGTACAGATCGTGCCGCCCGCCGACGCCGAGATCGCCGCCCGGATCGCGGCCGTCGGGTCGGTCGCGGCCGTTCCGCGCGCCGAGTCCGGGTGGACGGTCCTCGGCGCCGAGCTGCTCGACGACTACGTCGCGGGCGTCGTCTCGCTGGCCGACCCGGCCGGACCCCGGCGCCTGCGGATCGTGCTCACCCCGCTGCACGGGGTGGGCGGCGCCGTCGCCGAGCGCGTGCTGCGCACGGCCGGGTTCACCGACGTGCGCCTGGTTCCCGAGCAGGCCGACCCGGACCCCGACTTCCCGAGCGTGGCGTTCCCGAACCCCGAGGAGCCCGGCGCCATCGACCTCGCGCTCGGCCTGGCGCTCGACGTCGGCGCGGACCTCGTGATCGCGAACGACCCCGACGCCGACCGGTGCGCGGTCGCCGTGCAGGACCGCCGGGCACGCAGCTACCGCGGGCCCGACACCGCGGGCGCCGAGGGTTGGCGCATGCTGCACGGCGACGAGGTCGGCGCGCTGCTCGGCGAGTTCGTCGCGGACCGCGCGCGCCCGGCCTCGGCCGGCGCGACCGGCGCCCCGGTGCTCGCGAGCTCGATCGTGTCCTCGCGCCTGCTCGGGCGCATCGCCGCCGCGCACCGGATGGCGCACGCCTCGACCCTCACCGGGTTCAAGTGGATCGCCCGGGTGGACGGCCTGCTGTTCGGCTACGAGGAGGCCATCGGGTACTGCGTGGACCCGGGCCGCGTGCGCGACAAGGACGGCCTCAGTGCGGCCCTGCTGATCGCGGAGCTGGCGGCCGGGCTGAAGGCCAACGGGCGCACCCTCATCGATGCGCTGGACGACCTCGCGCGCGAGCACGGGCTGTACCTGACCGACCAGCTCGCCGAGCGGTTCACCGACCTGGACCAGATCCCCGCGACCATGGCGCGCGTGCGCCAGTCACCGCCGGCGACCCTCGCGGGCTCGCCCGTCACGGAGGTCGTCGACCTGTCCGGCGGCGTGGACGGCCTGCCGCCCACCGACGGGCTGCGGCTGCTCGCAGCGGACGGCACGCGCGTCGTCGTGCGCCCCAGCGGCACCGAGCCCAAGGTCAAGTGCTACCTCGAGGTGATCGTCCCGGTCGCCCCGGACGCCGACGACGCCACGCTCGGCCGCGCCCGCGCCACCGCCCACACCCGCCTGGCAGCGGTCAAGAAGGACCTAGCCGCCGCCCTGGCCCCGTAACCAGCCCCTCCCCGAGCTCCCCCGCGCGCCGTCCCGCCGCGAACTGGGAGTTGTTGTCCAAAATCTCGCCGAAATACGACAACAACTCCCAGTTCGCGAGACCGACGGGGTACGGACGAGACTGAACTGGATGGCCGGGCGCGCCGCCGGGTGGGAGCGGAGTCGACATCGGCTCGGAATCGGCCGCAAAGTGCGTACCTCGGCGTCCGCCGCCTACTTCGGTGTCCGCTGCGCACATCGGTGTCCGCTGCGCACATCGGATGTGCGCAGGCGACACGGATGTGCGCAGTCCCGGGACGACGCAGCTGAGGGCGGCCAGCCGGGTCGGTGGAGCATCCGGGTGCCCCTGCAACCGCTCCGGAACCCGGCAACGTCCGAGCGTTGACGTCCTATAGGACGTCAACGCTCGGACGTT
>NZ_DATCNW010000302.1:0-35004 GCF_036565025.1 Pengzhenrongella sp. | reverse complement strand
CCCGCCGCTGGCGGGCACCGACCTGCGCCACCTGCGCGCCCTGGCGGCGTTCGCCGTCGACCTCGCCGGCCGCGGCAGGGTGCTGCCCACGGTCCGCGCCGCGGGGCCCGGTCGCGCGACGGCGACCTGGCGCCCCCTGGTCACCGGAGCCGACGCCGTCTGGCTGCGGTCCGCGGTGCAGGCGATGCCGGGATCCGCGACGTGCGAGGTCGACGCCGCCGGGGTCCGCCGGGCGGACCGGGTCGAGGCGGTCGCGACAGCCACCGACGCGCTCGTGGATGCGGCCGCCCGAGCGGCTCTCGAGCCCTCGCCACCACCCTCGCGCGACACGCCCGCCTGGCGGGCCGCCCTGCGGGGGCCCAACCGGGAGTTCGCCGCAACCGCGAAGGATGCGGCCGCGCTCGAGAGCGCCCTGCGCACGTGGCAGCGGGACGCGACCGGCACCGGTGCGGTCCGCGCGTGCTTCCGGCTCGTCGAACCGCCGGCCCACGACGACGGCACCGACACCAGCTCCAGCACCGGCACCAGCACCAGCACCAGCGCCGACGCCGGCTGGCGCCTCGAGTTCGCGCTGCAGGCCGCCGACGAACCCAGCCTGATCGTCGATGCCGACCGCGTCTGGGATTCCCCCACCGGCCTGCGGGCTCTCGCCCGGCACGTGCCCGACCCGCAGGAGACGCTGCTCGCCGAGCTCGGTCGCGCGGTCCGGCTGTACCCGGGGATCGAGCAGGCGCTGCGGACGGCGAAACCGTCCGCGCTGGCGCTGGACACGCGCGGCGCGCACGCCTTCCTCGGCCACGCGGCCCCGATGCTCGTCGCCTCGGGGTTCGGGGTCCTCCTGCCGGGCTGGTGGACGAACCCCGCGTCCCGGCTCGGTGCGCGGCTCCGGGTCTCCACCCCGAGCCAGCCGGGAGCGGCCGCGGCGCGGTCCGGGATCGGGCAGGCGGGCCTGGTCGAGTTCGAGTGGGACCTCGCCGTCGGGGAGCACACCCTGACCCGGGCGGAGGTCGACGACCTCGTCGACGCGCAGCTTCCCCTGGTCCGCCTGCGCGGACAGTGGCTCCAGGTCGACCCGGACCGGCTCGCGAAGGCCAGCGCGTTCCTGCAGCGCCACTCCGCGGAGACCGCCGCCACGATGACCGTCGCCGCGGTCCTGCAGTCGCTCGGTTCCGATGCCGACGGCCCGGGCGGGCTGCCCGTCGTCGGCGTGGACGCGGACGGCTGGCTCGGCGACCTGCTCGCGCCGCAGGCGGAGCGGAGCTTCGAACCAGTGCCCGCACCCGCGGGGTTCGTCGGGGACCTGCGGCCCTACCAGGCGCGCGGCCTGGCCTGGCTCTCGTTCCTGGAGTCGGTGGGGATGGGCGGGCTGCTCGCGGACGACATGGGGCTCGGCAAGACCATCCAGGTGCTCGCGCTGATCGCCGGCGACCCCTCCGACACCGCGCCCACGCTCCTGGTGTGCCCGATGTCGCTCGTCGGCAACTGGCAGCGCGAGGCCGCCAAGTTCACGCCCGCGCTGCGCGTGCACGTGCACCACGGCGCCGAGCGGGCGCGGGGCAAGGAGTTCGACGCCGTCGTCGCCGCGAGCGACCTCGTGGTCACGACCTACGCGCTGCTCGCGCGCGACGCGACGGCGCTGCGCGGCACGGCCTGGCACCGGCTCGTGCTCGACGAGGCGCAGGCCGTCAAGAACGCGGCCACCAAGGCCGCCGTCGCGGCCCGGTCCCTGCCGGTGCCGCGGCGCTTCGCGGTCACCGGGACCCCGGTGGAGAACCGGCTCGCCGACCTGTGGTCGCTCATGGAGTTCGCCAACCCCCACCTGCTGGGCACACCGAAGAAGTTCAAGGACCGCTTCGCCACCCCGATCGAGCGGCACGGGGACCCGGCGGCGAGCGGCCGGCTGCGCGCGCTCACCCAGCCATTCGTGCTGCGCCGGCTCAAGACCGACACGTCGATCATCACTGACCTGCCAGAGAAGCTCGAGATGGAGGTGGTCTGCTCGCTGACCGGCGAGCAGGCCGCGCTCTACCAGGGCGTGGTCGCCGACATGCTCGAGCGGATCGAGAACACGGACGGGATGGAACGCCGCGGGCTGGTGCTGGCGACCATGACCAAGCTCAAGCAGGTCTGCAACCACCCGGCCCAGTTCCTGCGGGACGGCAGCAGGCTGGCGGGCCGTTCGGGCAAGCTCGCCCGGCTCGACGAGACGCTCGAGGAGGTGCTGGCCGCCGGGGAGCGGGCGCTGATGTTCACCCAGTACGCCGAGTTCGGCACCATGCTGAGCACCCACCTGGCGTCGAGGTTCGGCCGCGAGGTGGCCTTCCTGCACGGCGGCGTGAGCAAGTCCGGCCGCGACGCGATGGTGGCCCGGTTCCAGGACGAGAAGGGCGGCGGCCCCGCGCTGTTCGTGCTCTCGCTCAAGGCGGGCGGCACCGGCCTGAACCTCACCGCGGCGAACCACGTCATCCATGTCGACCGCTGGTGGAACCCGGCGGTCGAGGACCAGGCGACCGACCGGGCGTTCCGGATCGGGCAGACCCGCGCGGTGCAGGTGCGCAAGTTCGTCTGCGCGGGAACCCTGGAGGAGAAGATCTCGGCGATGATCCGCGACAAGCGCGGGCTCGCGGCGAGCGTCGTCGGTACCGGTGAGGGCTGGCTGACCGAGCTGTCGACGGCCCAGCTGCGGGACCTGTTCACGCTCGAGGCCGAGGCGGTCGTCGAATGAGCCCCCAGTGGTCCGGCGGCTTCCCCCCGGCGTCGAAACCGATCCGCGTCGCCGGCGGCCTCGTCGCGCGGAGCACCCGCGGGGACATCGGCGAGCAGTGGTGGTCGCGCCGGTTCGTGCAGGTGCTGGAGTCCTTCGCTCTGGGCGGGCGGCTCACCCGGGGCAAGAACTACGCCCGGCGCGGCCAGGTGCTCTCCCTGGACGTCGTCGCCGGGAAGGTGTCCGCGACCGTGCAGGGTTCGCGGCGGGCGCCGTATCGCGTGACCATCGGCCTGGCCCCGTTCAGCGCGCTGGTCTGGGCGAGGGTCGAGGTGGAGCTCGCCTCGCAGGCGATCCACAGCGCGCGGCTGCTCGCCGGCGAGCTGCCCCCCGAGCTCGAGGACGTGTTCGTCGCGGCCGGCGCACCACTGTTCCCGACCAGCGCGGCGGACCTCACGATGGCGTGCTCCTGCCCCGACCAGGTGGTGCCGTGCAAGCACATCTCGGCCGCCATCTATCTGCTCGCCGAGAGCCTCGACGACGACCCGTTCCGGCTCCTGCACTGGCGCGGGCGAGACCGGGCGGCGCTGCTGAGCCGGCTGCGCGAGCTGCGCAACGACGCGCCTGCCTCGGCGGTCCCGGCGGTCTCCGCGACTCCGGCGGCCGCTGACCAGGCGGACCCCCGGCGCGACGTCGGCGCCGCGACGGCGCTCGCGGACCTCGCCGGGACCGACCGCCCCACCGACCCCGCCGGGTTCTGGACCGCTCGCCCGCTCCCCCCGCTGCCGTCCCACCCCGAGCTGCCGCGGGACCTCGTGCTTCGCCAGCTGCCCGTGCCGGCCGCGGAGCTCGGCGGGGCCGCGCTGGTCAATGACCTGCGCGCGCTCTACCTGCGCCTCGCGAGTTCGCAGGAGTAGCCCGAATGTGCGTCTCTTTGCCGATCGTTGACCCCGGGTGAGATAATTTCGGCGTCGGAGGTCATCCGAGCGTGCCACATCGCGACGCGCCGTTTCCGGTGGACGCTGAACGCGGGCTCATCCCCTGGGAACGCCGGCGTTTCGTGCCCGATTACGACCCGACCACAGCGGCCAACGGGCCCCCGCGCCAATCGTCCAACGAGCTCCAGGATCTGGTCCTCGCGACCGAGGACGTCGAAGAGTTCCTGCACCAGCTCATCGGCATGGCCGTGTCCACCATCGGCGGTGAGATCTCGGCCGGCGTCACGGTCGCCCGCAACGGGCACCCGGCGACGGTCACCAGCAGCGACGCCGCCGCCGCGCGGTTCGACGAGGTCCAGTACGGCCACGACGAGGGCCCGTGCCTGACGGCGATGCGCGCCGGGAAGATCGTGCTGATCGACGACCTCGCGACCGACGAGCGGTTCGGCTCATACCGCCCGCACGCCCTTGCTCTCGGCGTGCGGTCCTCCCTCTCCCTGCCGTTGGACGGCGGGGCCAACGCCGTGGGCGCGCTGAACCTGTACTCCCGGCGCACGCACGCCTTCGGCCCGGCCGAGCAGGCCGAGGCGCGGCGCTTCGCCGACGAGGCGTCGCGCGCCCTGACCCTCGCAGTGCGGTTCGCCCACCATATCGAGATCACCGATCAGCTGAAGAACGCCCTCACGTCCCGCGCGGCGATCGACCAGACGATCGGGATCATCATGGGCCAGAACAGGTGTGACGCCGACACGGCGTTCGCCCTCCTGCGAACCGCGTCCCAGAACCGCAACGTCAAGCTGCGCGTCGTCGCGCACGAGATCATCGCCGCGGTCAGCAACGGCCCGCCCAGCCCGGTTCACCCCATCGTCATCTGACCCTGGGCCCAAGGTCCCTGGACTATCCCCGCGAGAAGCGAAAACGTGAAGTCGCTGCTCGTCACGCGCTGCCCACCGATGTGTCGCGCGAGAGGGGCGCAGACGAGGGGGACTCGCGTGACGTTGCTCGGGGAACAGCGCTCGGTGCGGGCGGGCGGAACGCCGCACCCGCGCTTGCCTCTTGCCGCGAACCGGCGCGACCTCACCGCGCGCGGACGGCACTTCGCCGACCTGGCGGACCTGATCGTGTCCAAGGAACGCGAGCTCCGGCGGCGAACCTGGGAGATCCCCGAGCCTGACGCGCAGCTGCGGCTCCGCGCCGCGCAGGACGAAGCACGCCGACGGGCGCAGTTCGCCGAGAGTGCGCGCCTGGCCGGCCTGCGTCGCAAGCGGCGCGAAGACCTCGGTCCGCGCGCGACCGGCCCTGGGGTCGAGGCCACCGCGCGAGCCACCGCCTCTCCTGGCCGCGGAATCCCGGTCCAGGCCCAGTGCGCGGGCGGTCAGAACAGGATCGTCCACCCCTCACGCCGGGCCTGGTCCTCGGTGTAGGACACGCCGTCGACCTTCAGCTCGTTCCGGTCGAGCAGGGTGATCGCCCCACCCCGGTTGCGCCGCGACGATGCGCACGCTCGCGTCGCCCGGCGCCGGGCGCGGCGGGCTGCCGCCGAGCGCGTGCCCGGTGACGTCGTCGGTGTGCCACGCCTGGCTCTGGAAGGCGAGGAAGATCGCCACCCACCGCTGCTCGGTGACCAGGTGCAGCAGCAGGCCGCCGTCCTGCCACACGCCGTCGTCACGCCCGAACGACCCGCCGTTGCCCTGGTTCATGTGCACGTCGTGCACGCCGTTGCCCGGCAGGAAGCCGAACACCTTGTCGGGCGTGGCCACCTCGGGCCCGGGCGGGAGCGGCGTGATGCTGGGTACCGGCGTCGTCCACGATCTCGATCTGGTACTGCGGCGTGGCGTGCTACTCGGTGTTCACCCCGGCCGCGAGCTGGTCGATCCAGCCACCCAGCCCGTTCCAGCCGCTCCACCCGCCACCCGCCGAGACCTGCCAGAGGTGGTAGAGCGCGTGGTCGCTGCCGACGACGTGCACCTCGAGCCGACCGTCGGCGTTCCGGGACACCGTGGGCCGCTCGACCCAGCCGCCGAGCCCGCCCCAGCCGCTCCAGCCACCGCCCGCGGTCAGCTGCCAGATGTGGAAGAGCGCGTGATCGGACCCGACGACGAACACCTCGAGCCGCCCGTCCGCGTTCCGCGCGACCGCCGGGCTGTCGATCCAGCCGCCGAGACCGGCCCAGGCGCTCCACCCACCACCGGGCGAGACCTGCCAGAGGTGGTACAGCCCGGAGTCGCGACCGCGGGCGAACACCTCGAGGCGGCCGTCCCGGTTCTGGCCGACGGCGAGCCGGTCGATCCAGCCACCCAGTCCGCGCCACCCGCTCCAGCCGCCACCCGCGGACACCTGCCAGTTGTGGTAGAGCGCGTGGTCGCTGCCGATCACGAAGACCTCGAGCCGCCCGTCCGCGTTGCGCGCGACCACTGGGTTGTCGATCCAGCCGCTCAGGCCGGCCCAGCCGCTCCAGCCGCCACCGGCCGTGAGCTGCCAGATGTGGTAAAGCGCGAGGTCCCGTCCTCGGGCGAAGACCTCGAGCCGCCCGTCCGCGTTCTGGCCGACCGAGACCTGGTCGATCCAGCCGCCGAGACCGGCCCAGCCGCTCCAGCCGCCACCCGCCGCCGTCTGCCACGTGTGGTAGAGCGCGTGGTCACTGCCCACGACGAAGACCTCGAGCCGACCGTCCGCGTTCTGGCCGATCACCGGGCTGTCGATCCAGCCACTCAGGCCGGCCCAGGTGCTCCAGCCTGCTCCGGGCGCCGTCTGCCAGAGGTGGTACAGCGAGGCATCCCGCCCCCGGGCGAACACCTCGAGCCGGCCCATGGCGAGTGCACGACGCGCGTTGATGCGGCCGTACCCCATCTCGTTGTTGCGGCTGCCGCTGGGGAACCCCGGCTGCGGGCCGTAGGGCACGGTCCCGACCTTGTCGGCCGAGCGCTCGAGCTGTTGACGGACCTCGTCGTTCGACAGCGCGGGGTTGCGGGACTTGATCAACGCCGCGACCCCGGCGACGTGCGGCGTCGCGGACGACGTCCCGTTGAAGTTGGCGACGTAGTCCCCGCCGGTGCCGGGCGTCGAGTTGTACCCGGCGGTCCCCTGCCGGTCGGTCGTCTCGATGAGCACGCCGGGCGCGACGACGGTGACGCCGGGAGCGAAGTTCGCGCCCCACCAGGTCTCGCCGTCCGGGCTCGTCGGGGACTTGCGGTTGTCCACCTGGTCCGACGCACCGCACGCGATCACCAGCGGGTTGCGCGCGGGGTACCGGTTGAACGTGTTGAGGTTCTCGTTCCCGGTCGCCGCGCACAGCACGACCCCCTTGGAGTGGGCGTACGCGATCGCCGGGTCGATGATCGAGAAGTCCCAGCCGACGGGCCCGATCCCCTCGTTCGGGCCGTAGACGCCGAAGCTCATGCTGATGACCGCCGCACCGTGGTCGGCCGCATACCGGATTCCCGCCGCGCACTCGAGGTCGGTCCAGTTCGCGAACGCCAGCGGCAGGATCGGGCAGCCGCCGGCCACGCCCGCGACCCCCGTGCCGTTGTTCACCAGCGCCGCGGCGATGCCGCCGCACGCGGTGCCGTGGTTGCCGGTGGGCCGGCCGTCGGGGAGCATCGTGCCGAGGTTCAGGCCGGGGTCGGCGAACCGCAGGTCCGGGTGGGTAAGGTCGACGCCCTCGTCCAGGACGCACACCACCGTGCCCGCGTCGCCGGTCGTGATGTCCCAGGCGTCGGGGGCCTTGATCTTCTGGACCCCCCACTGCTGACCGAACAGCGGGTCGTTCGGGGCCGACGTCGTCGGGACGAGCATCGGGGCAGTCTCCAGCCGCACGTCCGCGACGAGGTCCTTCTGCCCGAGCAGCGCGTCCCGCAGCTCATACGCGTTGTGCTCCTTCGGCGCCGCGACGTGGAAGTACTTGTACGGCGTGAGGTACCGGCTACGCGCGGCGTCCTCCTCGAGCCCCAGCTCACCGAGCCGCTGGTCGAGGTCCGCGGGCGCCTTCTCGGCGGCCCGGACGAGCAGGGCGTCGGGCAGCGGGCAGACGAGACCCTCGTTGCCCTCGATCCCGGGGAACCGGTACACGGGCCCGAGCCACTCGAGCCGGTCCCCGAGCGTTGCCTCGATGTTCGCCCTGGCGGCCGGCAGCCCGCCGGCGTGCTGCACGCGCACCCAGCGCAGCAGTTCGGAGTCGTTGACGCGGCTCATCGGACGGCCGCCCGCGGCGCCTGCGGTCACGGCAGCGCCGGGGCCAGCGGCGACCGGGACGAGCCCCGCCGACGCCAGCAGGTCCCGCGCGTCGGCGACGACCGCCGCACCAGGACGCAGGGACGCCACGGCGATGCCAGGCTCGAGGGTGAGCGTCGCGCCGCTCCCGTGCTGGATCTGTTCTGGATAGGCAGGCATTCCATCACTCCCAATTGATGAGGACCGTTCGTGAGCCGGGCCCCTACGCAACCCGGGGCCGGGCGCCTCGACGTCACGGGCACCCGAAACCAAGCCTGCGAGCCGCCCGTTACTCCTGCGTTATCAGCGAACGCCGCGCGCGCGACGGACTGAGCCGCGTCGAGATCGCCGGGCAGACGGGTCTGAGCGCCCAGACCGTCTCCAACGTGACCCGCCGCCTGCTCGACGACGCCATCATCCGGGACGCCGGCCAGCAGATCCTCGGCGTCGGCAAACCACGCACGATCCTGCAGCTCGTCGCCTCGAGCCGGTACGCCGTCGGGGTGCACATCGACCCGGCCGTGGTCACCTACGTCGTGCTCGACCTCGGCGGGCGGATCGTCGCGCACGCCTCGACCCAGCGTCCGCGCGACGTCATCGTGGGGCTGAGCGACGGCGTCGAGGCGATCATCGTGAGCTCGGGGGTCGACCGCGCCCGCCTGCTCGGGGTGGGCATCGCCTCGCCCGGCCCGGTCGACCTGGAGCGGGGCATCGTGCTCGACCCGCCCCTGCTCGAGGGCTGGCACGGCGTCGCGCTCCGCGACGGTCTCGCGGCGGCGACCGGGCTGCCGGTCCTGCTCGAGAAGGACGTGACCGCCGCCGCGGTGGCCGAGCCCTGGATGAGCGAGGCGCACGAGCGGGACAACTTCGTCTTCTTCTACTACGGCACCGGGGTCGGGGTCGGCCTGGCGATGGGGCACGAGGTGGTCCGCGGGTCGACCAGCAACGCCGGCGACGCCGGGCACATCATGGTCGACGCCGACGGGCCGGTCTGCGGCTGCGGTCGCCGGGGCTGTGTCGGCGCCGCCATCATGACGCGCTCGCTGGTCACGCTCGCGATCGAGCGCGGAGTGCTGGACGCGCCCGACGGGATGCTGCCCGACGACGACCTCGACCCCGGAGTCGTCGACGAGTACTTCACCAGGCTCGCCGCGCTCGCCGACGCCGGGCACGAAGCGGCGTCGGGCATCCTGACCGAGATGGCGCGACGCGTGGCGGCCGCCGTCGTGACGATCGTGAGCCTGCTCGACCTGGACGCCGTGGTGCTCGGCGGCCCGCACTTCGAACGCGTCTCGGGCCCGCTGCTGCGGGACCTGCCGGAGCTGATCAACTCCTCCGGCTGATCGCCGTCGGGCGACGCTGGGTTCGAAACCGTTCCAAAGCGTCATCTTTCGCCGCTGAAGGTCGATAGAGACAGGGGTGAGGCCTGTCCAGGCCTCGCGGGAGCCTGTTCGGGAGCGACGGTGGGCACGAGCGCTGGGAACCTGTCGGGGCCGAGGCTCCGGTCGGGCTCGGGCACAACCTCGGCCTGTCCGTCGTCGCCGAGGGGGTCGAGGACGAGCTGACGCTCAGCACCCTGCGGGCCGTCGGTGTGGACGTCGCGCAGGGCTATCTGCTCGGCCGCCCGATGCCCGAGAGCCTGCTGGATCTGTGTATCGGGAGCCGCACCGGTGCGCCGGCGCTGGGCACCGGGACTGCCACGCCCTGAGCAGTCGTCGTCATCGCGGCCGGCCTGGTGATACTGCTTGGTGTCCTGTGCGGCAGGAGACCGCCGTCACAGTTCTCCACGAGACCCGCGAAAACCTCTCGAAGGGCATTCTCACCATGCGCTACCGCACACTCGGAAACTCCGGTGCAGTCGTCTCGACCTACGCGCTGGGCACCATGACGTTCGGTTCGGAGGCAGACGAGGCGACGTCGCACGACCTGCTCGACACCTACCTCGCCGCCGGCGGCAACTTCGTCGACACGGCCGACGTGTACAGCGGCGGCGCGTCGGAGGAGATCATCGGGACCTGGCTCGCGGCGCACCCGACGCAGGCCCAGCAGGTGGTCCTGGCGACCAAGGCGCGCTTCTCGAAGGGTCCCGGTCCCAACGACCTCGGCACGTCCAGGCGGCACCTCATCCGGGCCCTGGACGCGTCGCTGCGGCGCCTCGGCGTCGAGCACATCGACCTGTACCAGCTGCACGCGTGGGACGCGGTGACCCCGCTGGAGGAGACGCTGCGGTTTCTCGACGACGCTGTGAGCAGCGGAAAGATCGGCTACTACGGGTTCTCGAACTTCCTCGGCTGGCAGCTGACGAAGGCCGTGCACCTGGCACGCGCGCACGGCTTCACTCCCCCGGTGACGCTCCAGCCGCAGTACAACCTGCTGGTGCGGGAGATCGAGTCCGAGGTGGTGCCGGCCGCGCTGGACGCCGGGATGGGCCTGCTGCCGTGGTCGCCGCTCGCGGGCGGCTGGCTCACCGGCAAGTACCGGCGCGACGCCGACCCGACCGGCGCGACGCGCCTCGGCGAAGACCCGGAGCGCGGCATGGAGGCGTGGCAGCCCCGCAACGCGCTCGAGCGGACGTGGCAGATCCTGGGAGTTGTCCAGGACGTGGCGCGCGAGGTCGGGGCCAACCCGGCTCGGGTCGCGCTCGCCTGGCTCGAGGCGCAGCCCGCCGTCACCTCGGTCATCCTCGGCGCGCGCACCACCGACCAGCTGACCGACAACCTCGGCGCGGTGGCCGTCGAGCTCTCCGCCGAGCAGCTCGCGCGCCTGACCGCGGTGAGCGCCCCGGTGGTCTCCGACTACCCCTACGGACAGGCCGCCGTCGACCAGCGCCACCGCGCGATCGACGTCACCGCCTGAGCCGAGCCGCACGCACCAACAGACCCGTAACGTCCGAGCGTTGACGTCCTATAGGACGTCGACGCTCGGACGTTACGGGTTTTCGGGGCGCACCTCTTGCGGGATGCGTTAGCCACCGCTAACGTATTTGCAATGCCCGATGTTCTGTCAGCCGCAGCGGAGCCGACCCGGCGACGCATCCTGCAGCTGCTGGCGTCGGGGCCGCGCACGGTGAACGACCTGGCCGCCAGCTTCCCGGTGACCCGGTCGGCGATCTCGCAGCATCTCGGCGTGCTCGCCGAGGTGGGTCTGGTGGTCAACCGGAAGGAGGGTAGGCAGCGCATCTACAGCGTCGGTCCGATCGGGATGGCGCAGCTGCGCACGGAGATGGACCGGTTCTGGACCACCGAGCTCGACCTTCTCCTCACCGACGCGACCGCACTGCGCGACCCGCCCGCCTCAACTGATCCGTGAAGGAGCACCACCCGATGGCTGCTGAGAAGAGCGTCCTGCTCCCCGTCTCGGCCGATGAGGCGTTCGCGCTGCTCACCGAGCCCGACCGGCTGCGGCGTTGGAAGACCATCTCGGCCCGGGTGGACCTGCGCGCGGGCGGCGCCTATCGCTGGACCATCGTGCCGGGACACGCCGCGGCCGGCACGTTCCGGGAGATCGAGCCCGGGCGCCGGATCGTGTTCGGATGGGGCTGGGAGGGTTCACCCGACCTGGCTCCGGACGCCTCGACGGTCACGGTCACGCTGGAGCCCGTCGAGGGCGGGACCCTCGTCCGGCTGGTGCACGAGGGCCTGACGCCCGAGCAGGAGGCGAGTCACCTCGCCGGCTGGACCCACTTCTTCGCCCGGCTCGAGCGTGCGGCGACCGCGGGTGACGCGGGGCCGGACGAGTGGGCCGCCTCGCCACCGGACCTCGACCCGCTCGTGTCGGCCGACGCGACACTCGCCGTCTGCCAGCACGTGCTTCGCGGCATCTCCCCCGACGACCTCGCCCGCCCGACGCCGTGCGAGGACCTCACCGTCGCCGAGCTCGCCGACCACCTGATCGGCTCCCTGGCCGACCTCGGGCGGTCCGCCGGCGGGACGGTGCGGCCGGCCGCCGTCGGCAGTGTCGAGTCGCGGGTGGCCGTCGTCGGCCAGCAGGCGATCGAGGCGTGGGTGTCGCGCGGACTGGCCGGCGCGGTCCGGCTCCCCTCCGGCGGCGAGGCGCCGGCCGCCGTCGTCGTCGGCGCCCTGTCCACCGAGCTCCTCGTGCACGCCTGGGACTTCGCGGCCGCTCTCGGCCGGCAGGTCCCGGTGTCCGACGACGTGACCGGGTACGTCCTCGAGCTCGCCCAGCGGGCAGTGGCGCAGTCAGCGACCCAACACGTGAAGGAAGGAGGCTCAGCTGCCGACGCGCGAGCGGTCGGCCCCGACGCTCGCACCCTCGAGCGCCTCATCGAGTTCTCAGGTCGCACCGCGGCCTGACCGGTGCCCACGAGTCGGCGACGACGTCGAGCACCGAAGAAGATCGCACCACCGAAGAAGGAGCACGACATGACCAACTACATCCTGCTCTACCGGGGTCCGGCCACCTCGACCGAGGACCTCACTGCCGAGCAGCGCGAACAGGGGAACCAGGCCTGGCTGGGCTGGGCGAGCAAGGTCGGCCCGGCACTGGTCGAGTTCGGCACCCCCTTCGGGGCCCGGGCCGGCGTGCAGGGCGACGGCTCGACCACCAACGCCAGCGACCTCAACGGCTACAGCATCGTGGAGGCCGCCGACCTCGACGGGGCCAAGGCGCTGTGCGACGGGCACCCGTTCCTGCGCGACGGAACCGGCAAGTTCGCGGTGGAGGTCTACGAGCTCACCCCCATGTAGGTGAGCGAACTCGATCGCCATCGGGCAGGCACCGGGCTAGCTCTTGCTAGCTGGTGGTCGGGCTGACGGTCGCCTGGTAGGTCAGGATCTCGGTCCCGTTGCCCTCGTCACCGTTGTCCGGCGCGGCATACATCGTGAGGGTGTCGCCGCTCGCAGAGATCTTGAGCGGGTTGCGCGTGGCGACGTGCCCCGCGGTGGACCACTGCTGGAAGGGCACCTCGCGCTCGACGGCGTGGCTGGTCAGGTCCATCAGGGCCAGGCCACCGAGCTCGTACGTTGCGGCGGTTCCCCCGGCGACCGGAGTCTGGGGCAGGTTGGTGACGCCACCGCAGATCATCTTGCCCTCGGGGACGTACTGGCAGTCCTGGTAGTCCACGAAGTAGTTCGGGTTGGCCCACGTGCTCAGCTGCGTGCCGGCCAGGTTCCATTCGGCGAACCGCCGCGATCCCCAGGTGTTGCCGACGAGGTGGCCGGTCGCCTTGTCGAGAACGACCCCGCCGAAGTGGTCCTTGACCTCGAACTGCTTGTGCACCTGCAGGCTGGACGCATCGACCCGATAGATGATCGCGCTGCTGTTCGGGCGGTACTGGGCGACGGGCACCCAGACGTTCTTGCCATCGAAGTCGATGCCGCCGGGGTGGTACATGTCGCCTTCGCCCAGGACGATGTCCTTCTCGAGGTGACCGGCGCGGTCCATGACGAACAGGTGGCCGATGCCCTTGCCCGGGGTGCGGTCGAAGCCGCCCTGCGGCTGCGGGTACTTGACCGTAGGTTCGATGATCTGGACCGCGGACAGGAATACCCGATCTCCGGCGAACGCGATGCCCTCGGTGTGGAACGTCGGGAAGTTCAGCTTCAGCTTGCCGGTGAGCTGCCAGGCCGTGTTGCGGTCCAGCGCCCCGAAGTCGGCGGCCAGGGCGCCGTCGGTCCCGTGCGGGGAGGCCATGCCGGCAGCCTGCTGCGTGGCGGGGCCGGCCGAGTGTGCCAGCGACGCTCCTGCGAAGGTCACCAGAACGGTCAGGGCGGCGGTGAGGATGCGCTTGGTGCTCCGGTTCATCGGTCCCTTTTTCACGGTGGGGTTGCAAAGTCCCGGCGAACCTAGCCACCCGTCATGAACGGCCGGAGACCTCCGTGTGTCGCCCGTTTGAACGCAGCGCCACGGCCGGGCCTGAGGCCTCGGCCTGCCGGCGCGTGGTCAGGGTTCGATCTCGGTTCGTCGTATCCCCGCAATGACCAGGAGGGTCAGCCGTTCTTCAGGCACCTTGGGCCGCCGCCCGCACGGCCCCGACCAGCTGGTTCCACATCCCGGTGGAGTGGGATGCCGCCTCTTCGGTGTCGTTGTTGTCCTGGGTCAGGGTCAGCAGCGTGCCGGTCGGGATCTCCTCGAGCGTGAAGGTGAGCGTGTGATAGCTCTCCGGGACGTCGGGCGCGCCGCTGAGCGGGCTGTAGTGCGTGTACCGGAGCAGGTGCGGCTCGTCGACGGTGTCGATGATGCCCTTGTCCTCGTACGACTTTCCCTGCCACTGACCGCGGAACAGGATCGGGCTGCCGGGTCGCCAGTCGGTCACGACCTCCGAGCCGAACATGTATTCGCGGACCTGCTCGGGATCCACGAGGGTCGCCCACACCTTCTCGGGTGTCGCAGCGATGTCAACGGTCGCAGTTGCCAGATATCCAGTCATCGACGCAGGCTATCGCTGACCTCCCACGAAAGAGACCAATGAACCGGCTGCTGCTCTCGAACTCCACCGCGCCCGGCCTGGGGCCCCTCGACCACGCGCTCGACGCCGTCGCCGAGCTGCTCGGCGACCGGCGGGAGATCGTGTTCGTCCCGTACACGCTGGCCGATCACGACGCGTACACCACCGGGGTCGCCGCGGCGCTCGAACCGCTCGGCGTGGTCGTCGTCGGCGCGCACGACGGCGATCCGGCCGCGCGGCTGAGCGACTGTTTCGGCGGGCGCTGGAGCCCGTCGAGCTCGCGAGGGGAACGGACCTGAGCGAGCTGTTGTCGGGCTGAGGACGCCCGATACGGGCTCGGTCGACGACTGCGGCGTCGTCGGGGTCGATGTCGAGGAGGGACGGACTATTCGCGCGGTCCTCGGTGTTCGAACTGTTCGTGCCCCTCAACGAGATTCCCCTGACCACCATCGATGGCAAGACGACCTCGCTCGCGCAGTACGCGGACAAGGTCAAGCTGATCGTGAACGTCGCCTCGCGGTGCGGTCTGACGCCGCAGTACACGAAGCTCGAGGAGCTGCAGAAGACCTACGGCGACCGCGGGTTCACGGTGCTGGGCTTCCCGAGCAACCAGTTCCTGCAGGAGCTCGGCAGCTCCGAGGCGATCGAGGAGTTCTGCTCGACGACCTACGGCGTGACGTTCCCGATGTTCGAGAAGATCAAGGTGAACGGCCGCTCGCAGCACGCGCTGTACGCCGAGCTGACCCAGACCGAGGACGCCGAGGGCAAGGCCGGCAAGGTCAAGTGGAACTTCGAGAAGTTCGTGGTCACGCCCACCGGCGAGGTGCACCGGTTCCGCCCGACGACGGAGCCCGACGCACCGGAGATCGTCGAGCTGATCGAGGCGTCGCTGCCGCCGGTCGACTGAGCTCTGACCGGCGACTTCGCTCCGTGGGACGGCCGCAGACGAATCATGGCCGTGCTCCCGCGAACCACGACTCAGACCGGCCGCTCGCCCGCCGCTGAGCTCGCGTCCCGAGGCGGGTCGGGTTTCGGAAGGTTTTGCTCGCGCCGCGAGCCATTCCCTCCCAAACCTGCCCGCACTCGCGTGACGAACTCAAGCTCTGCGGGCCGACGCAGTCCCGCCCAAGAGGTCACCCGCCATCTCGAGGTCGGCGCGCAGGTCCCGGTCGCCGTCGTCGTCGGGCAGCACCGAGGCGAGGTCCATCGCGTCGGCCAGCACACCGCTCACGCCGGCCCCAAACCCGCGGCTGCGCAGCAGGCGCATCGCCCCGACCTCCGACCGTCACGGTCCTGCGCGGACCGTCATGTCGCGACGACTGTACGACAGCCGATCGTCTCACCATGCGTACAACTCCTTGCCATCTGGTGGAAATGGGATTCTACTGAATGGCAACAGCGGACGTCCTCCCCCGAAACATGAGCGCCGTCGCTTTTGGGTCAACCGAGGAGAGGAACGTCGATGGGCGAGTCGTCCACCCGCACCGTTGAACGAGCACTCGCGCTGCTCGCCGTGATCTGCGATCGGGGCAGCGCGAGCCTCTCGGAGAGCTCCCGTGCCGCCGAGCTCGCGCCGAGCACCGCGCTGCGGCTGCTCCGCACCCTGGAGACGAGCGGCTTCGTGCGCCGGGACGACGACGGCGCCTACCGCCCCGGCAGCCGCACCATCCAGCTCGGCGCCCAGGCGCTGAGCAACGAGTCGCTGGTCGGGCTGTGCCACCCGGCGATGGAAGAGCTCGTGGAGGAGACCGGCGAGTCGGTCTACCTCAGCATCGAGGGGCACCGCGGCACGGCGCTGTACATCAGCATCGTCGAGGGCACCCACTCCGTGCGGCACGCCAGCTGGGTCGGCCGCACCATCCCGCTCGAACGGTCCGCGGTCGGGCAGGTGTTCCTCGGACACACCCCGGCCGCGGGCTACGTCGTCGTCGAACGAGGCATCGAGCCGGACGTGACCGCGATCGGGGCTCCGGTGCGCTCGGCCACCCGGGTGGTGGCCGCCATGAGCCTGGTGATTCCGAGCTACCGGCTGGACGAAGCCGGCGCGGCCCGTCACGGTCGCGCACTCGCCGCGGCCGCGCTCGGCGTCTCCGCCGGGCTCGGCAAGACCCCCTCATCAACCGAACGGGAAGGAACCACATGATCACCTTCGAAAAGGTCTCCAAGGTCTATCCCGACGGGACCCTCGCCGTGAACGAGCTCACGCTCGAGGCCCCGAACGGCCAGCTCACGGTCCTGGTCGGCCCCTCGGGCTGCGGCAAGACCACGTCGATGCGCATGATCAACCGGCAAATCGACCCCTCCTCGGGCCGGATCGGCCTGGACCTGCGCCGCCGGACCTGTTCGCCGCGGAGAACGTCGCGCCGGTGATCACCGGCGCCAGGTCGAGCGACCTCATCGTCATTTCCACCACGATCGCCTCAACGACAGGGAGCACCATGTCCGGCCCACGCCAGATCCGCGCCGCACGGGGGACCACGCTGACAGCCAAGAGCTGGCAGACCGAGGGACCGCTGCGGATGCTGATGAACAACCTCGACCCCGAGGTCGCCGAGCATCCGCAAGACCTGGTCGTCTACGGCGGAACCGGCAAGGCCGCCCGCTCGTGGGAGGCGTACGACGCGATCGTGCGCACCCTTCAGACGCTCGACGACGACGAGACGCTGCTGGTCCAGTCGGGCAAGCCGGTCGGGGTGTTCCGCACCCACGAGTGGGCCCCGCGGGTCCTGATCGCCAACTCGAACCTCGTCGGCGACTGGGCGAACTGGCCCGAGTTCCGCCGCCTGGAGCAGCTCGGGCTGACGATGTACGGCCAGATGACGGCCGGCTCGTGGATCTATATCGGCACTCAGGGCATCCTGCAGGGCACGTATGAGACGTTCGGCGCGGTCGCGGCCAAGCGCTTCGGCGGGTCGCTCGCCGGGACCCTCACGCTCACCGGCGGCGCCGGCGGCATGGGCGGCGCGCAGCCGCTCGCGGTGACGCTCAACGAGGGGGTCGTCCTGATCGTGGACGTCGACGAGTCCCGGCTCGCGCGGCGCCTCGAGCACGGCTACCTGGACGAGCTCGCCGTCGACCTGGACGACGCCGTCGCGCGCGTGCTCACGGCGAAGTCCGAGCGCCGGCCGCTCTCGGTCGGCCTGGTCGGCAACGCCGCGACGGTGTTCCCCGAGCTGCTGGCCCGCGGGGTCCCGGTCGACATCGTCACCGACCAGACGAGCGCGCACGACCCGCTCGCCTACCTCCCCGAGGGCACCAGCGTCGAGGAGTGGAAGGACGCCGCGGCGGCGGACCCGGTCGGCTTCACCGAGCGCGCCCGTGCCTCGATGGCCAAGCAGGTCAAGGCCATGGTCGAGTTCCAGGACGCGGGCGCCGAGGTGTTCGACTACGGCAACTCCATCCGGGCCGAGGCCCAGCTGGGCGGCTATGAGCGGGCGTTCGACTTCCCCGGGTTCGTGCCCGCGTACATCCGGCCGCTGTTCGCCGAGGGCAAGGGCCCGTTCCGCTGGGTCGCGCTCTCGGGCGACCCGGCCGACATCGCCGCGACCGACAAGGCGATCCTCGAGCTCTTCCCGGACGACAAGCCGCTGCACCGCTGGATCACCGCGGCCGGGGAGAAGGTTCGCTTCGAGGGCCTGCCGGCGCGGATCTGCTGGCTCGGCTACCAGGAGCGACACCTGGCCGGGCTGAGGTTCAACGAGATGGTCGCCTCCGGCGAGGTCTCCGCGCCCATCGTGATCGGTCGCGACCACCTCGACTCGGGCTCGGTCGCGTCGCCGTACCGCGAGACCGAGTCGATGGCCGACGGCTCGGACGCCATCGCCGACTGGCCGCTGCTCAACGCGCTGCTGAACACCGCGAGCGGCGCGACCTGGGTCTCGATCCACCACGGCGGTGGCGTCGGCATCGGCCGGTCCATCCACGCCGGGCAGGTCATCGTCGCGGACGGCACCGAGCTCGCCGCGCAGAAGATCGCCCGGGTGCTCGTGAACGACCCCGGCACCGGGGTCATGCGGCACGTGGACGCCGGTTACGAGCGCGCCGCCGAGGTGGCGCGCGAGCGCGGCCTGCGCGTGCCGATGTGGGAGGGCGAGTGAGCTCCACCTCGACGACGGCGACAGCGTCTGCGCTGCTCGCCGAGATCGCCGACGTCGGGCGGGACGCGGTGCGCGGCGGGTACACCAGGCGCGTCTTCGACCCGGCCGAGCTCGAGCTGCGGGCCTGGTTCACCGACCACGCCGTCGCGCTCGGGCTGGACGTCCGGCTCGACGGTAATGGGAACCTGTGGGCCTGGTGGGGCGCGCCGGGGCCGGACGCCGTGGTCACCGGCAGCCATCTCGACTCGGTGCCCGGCGGCGGCGCGTTCGACGGGCCGCTCGGCGTGGTGAGCGCGCTGGCCGCGGTCGCCCGGCTGCGCAGCGCCGGCTTCACGCCGTCGCGCCCGTTCGCGGTCGCGGTGTTCGCGGAGGAGGAGGGCTCCCGGTTCGGCGTGGCGTGCCTCGGCTCGCGCCTGCTGAGCGGGGCGATCGACGCCGACCGCGCCCTCGCCCTGGCCGACGCCGACGGGGTCACGTTCGCCGCGGCGCTCACCGCGGCGGGCCTGGACCCCACGCGCGCCGGCCTCGACGAGGCAGCGCTCGCGCGCATCGGGGTGTTCGTCGAGCTGCACGTCGAGCAGGGCCGTGACCTGGTCGATCGCGGGGTCGCCATCGCGGTCGCGACGGGCATCCTGGCGCACGGCCGCTGGCGGCTGCGCTTCACGGGCTCGGGGAACCACGCCGGCACGACGCCGATGACGGACCGCCACGACCCCGTGGTGGCCGCCGCGGCGGCCATCCTCGCGACCCGGCACCGCGGCACGGCGGCACTGAGCCGGACCATGCAGGGCGAGGCGTCCGCGGCAGCGGCCCCCCGCGCGACCGTCGGGCGCATCGAGGTGATTCCCGGCGGGACCAACGTCATCGCGTCGCTCGCCGAGCTCTGGCTCGACGTCCGGGCCGACGGCGAGGCGGCCGTGCGTGAGCTCGTCGCCGCCATCGGCGACGACGCGAGGGCCGCCGCGAAGCTCGAGGGCTGCGCCTTCGAGCTGCACGAGGAGTCGTTCGCGCCGCAGGTGACCTTCGACCCCGCAGTGCGGGACCGGATCGCGGGCGTGCTGGGCGGTCCCCCGCTGATCCCGACGGCGGCCGGTCACGACGCGGGGATCCTCGCCGGACGGGTCCCGACGGCCATGCTCTTCGTGCGGAACCCGTCCGGCGTCTCGCACGCACCGGACGAGTTCGCCGGCGAGGAGGACTGCGAGCTCGGCGTCGATGCGCTGGTGGCCGTCCTGGAGGATCTGCTGTGAGCGCGATCTGGTGCAAACGGGCGCTCGTGGGCGGGCAGTTCGAGTCGGCGGTCCGGGTGCAGCTCGACGCCGACGGCCGGATCAGCGCCGTCGTCGTCGGCGCCGAGCGCGAGGCGTTAGACCTCGCGCTCGGCGTCGTCGTTCCCGGCTTCGCGAACGCCCACTCACACCTGTTCCACCGCGCGCTGCGCGGGCGCACGCACGCCGGCGGCGGCGACTTCTGGGGCTGGCGCGAGGCCATGTACGCCGTCGCGGCCGGGCTCGACCCCGAGCGCTACCGGCGCCTCGCCGTCGCGGTGTTCGCGGAGATGCTCGCGTGCGGGTACACCGCCGTCGGGGAGTTCCACTACGTGCACCACCGCACCGACGGCACTCCCTACCCCGGCCACGCCATGGAGCTCGCGCTCGCGGACGCCGCCGACGAGACGGGCATCCGGCTCACCATCCTGGACACCTGCTACCTGACCGGCGGGATCTCAGCCGTGCTCGCGCCCGAGCAGCTGCGGTTCGGTGACGGCAGCGCGGCTGCGTGGCTCGAGCGCTGGCACGCGCTGCGGGCCACGCTCGCGGCCCGGCCGGGCCGCCTCGTCACCCTCGGCGCGGCCATCCACTCCGTGCGCGCGGTGCCCGACGACGCGATCGCGGCCATCCTCGCCGGCCTGCCCGCCGACGCTCCCCTGCACCTGCACCTCTCCGAGCAGCCGGCCGAGAACCGGGACTGCCTCGCGGCCTACGGCGTGACGCCGACCGGGCTGCTCAGCGGGCTCGGTGCCCTGTCCGAACGCCTCACCGCGGTCCACGCGACCCACCTGAGCGCCGACGACGTCGCCCTGCTCGGCGCCGAGCGCACCTCGATCGCGTTGTGCCCGACCACCGAGGCCGACCTGGGTGACGGGATCGGTCCCGGCCGGGCGCTGCACGACGCCGGTGCGAGGCTCTGCGTCGGCTCCGACCAGAACGCCGTCGTCGACCCGCTGCTCGAGCTGCGCGGGCTCGAGGCCGGCGAGCGGCTCGCGTCGGGGACACGCGGGGTGTTCACCCCGGGCGAGCTGTGGGCCGCGGGCGGTGCGAACGGGTACCGATCCCTCGGCCTGGGCCCCGTGCGCGGGGTCGCGGGACTGGCCGCGGGCGACTGGGGCGACCTGGTCGAGCTGGATCCGGCCTCGATGCGCACGACCGGCTCGCGACTCATCCAGCTTCCGCTCACGGCGACCGCCGCCGACGTGCTCAGCACCGTGGTCGGCGGCCACCTCATCCAGAACCCCGATCCCGCGGCGCTGCTCACCGGCGCGCTGCACGAACTCGAGACGGAGCCCGTATGACGAGCCTGCTGGTCACCGACATCGGGCAGCTGGTCACCAACGACCCGGCGCTGGGTCACGGCATCCTCGGGGTGATCGAGAACGCCGCCGTCGTCCTGGACGACGGCGTCGTCGCCTGGGTCGGGCCGGCGGCCCGCGCACCGCAGACCGACACCGCGTCGAGCGCCGGGGGCGCGTGCGTCATCCCCGGCTTCGTCGACAGCCACAGCCACCTCGTGTTCGGCGGGGACCGCGCCGCGGAGTTCGAGGCGCGCATGTCGGGGGCCTCCTACGAGGCCGGCGGCATCCGCAGCACCGTGCGAGCCACCCGCGAGGCGAGCGACGACGAGCTGCGAGCCCGGCTCGCTGGTTTCGTCGCGGAGCTCGGGTCCCAGGGCACCACGACCGTGGAGATCAAGAGCGGCTACGGGCTCACCGTCGCCGATGAGCGTCGGCTGCTCACCCTCGCCCGCGAGGTGACCGACGAGGTCACGTTCCTCGGCGCGCACGTCGTCCCGGCGGAGTACGCCGGCGACCCGGGCGGCTACGTCGATCTCGTGGTCGGCCCGATGCTCGACGCGTGCGCGCCGACTGCGCGCTGGATCGACGTGTTCTGCGAGCGGGGCGCGTTCGACGTCGAGCAGAGCCGCCGCATCCTCACCGCCGGGGCGGCCCGCGGCCTCGGGCTGCGCGTGCACGCGGGCCAGCTCGGCCCCGGACCGGGCGTGCAGCTCGCGGTCGAGCTGGGTGCGGCGAGCGTCGACCACTGCACGTACCTCACCGACGACGACGTCGCCGCGCTCGCCGGCTCGTCGACCGTCGCGACACTGCTGCCGGGCGTCGAGTTCTCCACCCGCCAGCCGTACCCGGACGCCCGCCGCCTGCTCGACGCCGGCTCGAGCGTCGCCCTCGCGAGCGACTGCAACCCGGGCTCGTCGTTCACCTCCTCGATGCCGTTCTGCATCGCGGTCGCGGTCCGCGACATGCGGATGACCCCGGCCCAGGCGCTCTGGGCGGCGACCGCGGGCGGTGCGGCGGCCCTGCGCCGCGACGACGTCGGCCGGATCGGGGTCGGTGCGCGCGCCGACCTGGTGCAGCTGACGGCGCCGTCGTACGTGCACCTGGCCTACCGCCCGGGAGTCCCGCTGATCGCGCAGGTCTGGAAGGACGGGGTGCGAGTCTGACGTGGGCGACCCGCGCCAGGCACGTCCACGCAGACTGCGCACATCGGCGCCCACTGCGCACATCGGATGTGCGCAGGCAACACGGATGTGCGCAGTCTGCGGCGATCCGGGCTTGGACCCCTGCCGCGGCGCGCCCGGCGTCGTCGATTTCGGCGTTCGTGGGATGTGCCGGTCGTTCGGTCGGGTGTACTTGAGGCGTGACAGTGGAGCTCGTGGTGCCGGAGCTCGACGCGGGCCGGTTCCGGCTCCGGCCCTTCTCGGCAACTGACGTCGACGTGGTTCGCCAGGCGGCGCTCGACCCGCAGATCCCGCTCATCACCACGGTCCCGGCCATCTTCACCGAAGACGCCGGCCTGCGGTTCATCGAGCGCCAGCGGGACCGGGCGAGCAGCGGCGCCGGGTACTCGTTCGCGATCGCCGAGAGCGCCACGGACCGCGCCGTCGGGCAGGTGGGACTGTGGCTGCGCGACCTCGACCAGGGGCGCGCGTCCCTCGGCTACTGGGTGGTCGGGCCCGCCCGCGGGCGCGGCGCGGCGGCGTCGGCCGTGACCGCGGTGGCGCATTGGGCGCTCACGGAGCTGCGGATCCCGCGGCTCGAGCTGTACGTCGAGCCCTGGAACGAGGCCTCGGCGCGCACCGCGGAGCGGGCCGGGTTTCAGCGCGAGGGGCTGCTGCGCGGCTGGCAGGAGGTCGGCGGTGAGCGCCGCGACATGTGGATGTACTCAATGCTGCTCTGATCACAGGCCGTGCGCCGTCAGCCAGGTCAGGGTGGCGTCGGCGACATCGCGCCAGCCGCTGTCGATGACCAGGGAGTGCCCGCGGCCCGCGAACTGCGCAAGCTCGGTGACCGCCGCGGAGCCACGGTACTGCTTGAGCGTCGATCGGGTGGTGGCGTCCGGCGCGAGGTGGTCCTCGACCCCCGAGATCAGCAGCAGCGGTCCTCGGGTCTCGTTCTCGGTGTTGACCTGCGCCTGCGAGTGCGGGACCAGGTTGGCCGCCGCGGCCTGGAACAGCGGCAGCGCCGGCGACGGGATCGTCCACTGCTCGAAGAGCGCGTTCGACTCGTCCTGCGAGACGGCATTGCCGAACCCGTACCGGAACTCCTTGGCGGTCAGGGAGACGGCCTTGTGCTTGTTGGCGGGGTTACCCAGCGCGGGTAGCGCCGCCCTCAGCTGGGCGAGCGGGAGGATCAGCACCCCCCTGATCTGCGCCGGGTCGATGGCGACCCCGGCCACGCCGATCCCCTGGCCGAGCAGCTTCTCGGTGATCAGCCCGCCGAACGAGTGCCCGATGACGATCGGGCTCGCGTCGAGCGAGTGGATGATCTTCGCGAAGTGCGCCGTCACGTCGTCGATGCCGGCGTTGGCCACGAGCTCCGGCTCGTCGCGCGCCTCGGTGACCGTGGGCGGCTCCCCTGGCCAGCCCGGGGCGATCGGCTCGTAGCCGGCCTCGCGGAACAGGTCGAGCCAGGGACTCCAGCTCGTGGCGTGCAGCCACAGGCCGTGGATGAACACGACCGGCGTGCGCGTGGTGGTCATGGACGGTCCTTCCTCCGTCGGAAACTCACCGTCAAGTCTTTCGCGCTCGACACCCCACGTCGAGGGGCGAAACGTCGCGGGGTCAGTTGAGGAGGAGCTGGACCGTGACGAAGGAGTGCGGGGGGATCGTGAGTACCAGGGTGTCGCCGTCGCGGCGGACGCCGTCGAACGGCTCGGGAGCGACGGCGGTCAAATTGTCGACCGTGTTGTGCGACTGGACCGTGGACGCGGTGAGGATGCGGGCCGTACCGAGGCGCCACGCGGTCCCCCGCAGATCCAGGCGGACCTCCGCGGCCGAGCCCGCATCGACGTTGGTCAGGGAGACCAGACCGCTGTCGTCCTTGACGCTCGCGGAGACCGACACCCGCGCGATCTCGCCGTCCCCCACGGTGCGGGTTGCCGCGGCCTGGGTGACGTGCACGGGGAGATTCGTGGCGCCCTGGTGCGCCTTGTTCATCTCGAACACGTGGTACGTCGGGGTCAGGATCAGGTGGTTGCCGTCGGTGAGCAGCATCGCCTGGAGGACATTGACTGTCTGGGCGATGTTCGCCATGACCAGCCGTCGCGCGTGCTTGTGGAAGATGTCGAAGTGCAGGCTCGCCACGAGCGCGTCCTGGAGGGTGTTCTGCTGAAACAGGAAGCTCGGGTTCGTGCCTTCCGCGGCCTTCCACCAGGTGCCCCACTCGTCGCACACGAGGCCGATTCGCGCATCCGGGTCGTAGCAGTCCATGACGCGCGAATGCCCAGCGATGATCTCGTCCATCTTCCATGCGCTGGCCATCGTCCGGTAATACTCGTCGACGCCGAACTCGGTCGCGCTCGTCTTGTTGTCCCAGTCCGGCCCGGTCGTGTAGTGGTGGAACGAGATGCCCTGGTAGATGTTCTGCGGGCCGCTAGGGCAACCGAGACAGCTGATGGACTTCATCAGGGTCTCGGTCCACGCGTAGTTGTCATCGGACGCGCCCGCCGCGATCCGGTAGAGCGTGTTGTCACCGTGGTCGCGGCAATAGGTCGCGTACTGCCGGGCGAGGTCCGCGTAGTGCTCGGCGCGCATGTTCCCGCCACATCCCCACGCCTCGTTCCCGAGGCCCCAGAACTTGACCTTCCACGGCTCCTCGCGCCCGTTCTCGCGCCGCAGCTTGGACATCGGCGAATCACCGGCGCGGGTGAGGTACTCGACCCATTCGCTCATTTCCTGGACCGTTCCGCTGCCCACGTTCCCGGCGATGTACGGCTCGGTCTCGAGCAGCTCGCACAGGTCCATGAACTCGTGCGTCCCGAAGTGGTTGTTCTCGATCACGTTGCCCCAGTTGGTGTTCACCATCGAGGGCCGTGACTCCTTCGGGCCGATGCCGTCGCGCCAGTGGTACTCGTCCGCGAAGCACCCGCCGGGCCAGCGCAGGTTCGGGATGTCGAGCGCGCGCAAGGCCTCGACGATGTCGGTCCGGATCCCCCGGACGTTGGGCACGGGCGAGTCCTCCCCGACGTAGAACCCGTCGTAGATGCACCGGCCGAGGTGCTCGGCGAAGTGCCCGTACAGGTCCCGACTGATCCGCGGGCCCGGGACGTCGAGGTTGACCACCGCCGTCGTCGTCGCCGCCCTGGTGACGGCGGACGTGGCCGTGGCGCTGGTGGTCGGGGTGACGGATCCGTTCGACATGTGCGTGTCCCTTGGTTCGACGGCGACGTTGACGCTTCCAGACAGGATGCTATATTAACGATACAAACTGTGCAGCAACGATGCTCACCTGCGCGACGTGAGCCAACGAGAAGGGCCACGCCGTGAGCTCGACCCCCCGTGCATCCGCTCCTCGATCAGTCCCCGGTCGAACCGCGGGGAACGACGGAGAACGGACCGATGACGTTCTCGTGCTCGTCGGTCACGCCCTGGATCCGGTGCATGAGCAGCCTGGCGACCGCATCCACCATCTCGACGTGGCCCGGGTTCACCGAGGACAGCGTGGGCACCGTGAACCGGGCCTCCCGCACGTCGTCGAACCCGATGACCTTGACGTCCTGCGGGCAGCGCAGCCCGACGTCGGCCAGGCCCCGCAGCGCGCCGATCGCCGCGGAGTCGGTCAGGCCGAACACGCCGTCGAACTCCAGCCCGCTCTCCACGAGGAGATGGATCGCCTGGGCGCCGCCCTCCATGGTGAAGTCGCACGCCGCCATGAGGTCCTCACACCAGGGCACCCCGGCCTCCTCGAGCGCCTGGCGGTATCCCTCGGTCCGCAGCGTCGGCATGGACACGTCCGTGTCGTCGACGTTGCCGCCGAGCACCACGATCCGCCGGCACCCGCGAGCCAGCAGGTGCTCGGTCGCGGCGCGCGCGCCCTCGACGTTCGCCATGCCGACGTGGTCGACGTGGCGGTCGGAGATCCGCTCGCCGATCACCACGATCGGGAAACCCAGGCCCAGCAGGTCGACGTCGCTCTGCCCCAGCCCGACGGCGCTGAGCACGAGACCGTCGTACATCCGCAGCTTCGAGAAGTAGAACGCGTCGAGCTCGCCCTCCCGGCTCGCGCCGGTCTGCTCGACGACGAGCCGCATGCCCTCGGCCGCGAACCGCTCGGTCAGCATGGCGGCGAGCTGGCCGAAGTACGGCCGGTCGATCTGCGGGACGGCGAGCCCGATGAGCCCGGTGCGACCGGCACGCAATGCCTGCGCGGCCACGTTCATCCGGTAGCCCAGCGCGTCGATCGCGTCCAGGACGCGTCGGCGCGTCTCCTCGCGGACGTGCGGGCGACCGTTGACGACGTTCGAGACCGTCATCGCCGAGACGCCCGCGGCATTCGCGACGTCGATCATGGTCACCACAGCGTGCACACGTCCATTCGAGCGGATCACTTTTCGCGGATTCCAGCCGATCTAGCGGACGTCACTGTCTCACGGCCGATGCCTGGCGGCACTCCCGCGACCTCCCGGGGTCGCCCGCTGCCCGCCCACTGAGGTCCGCTCCCCCGCCGTTCCGGACCGCTCCGCGAAGTTCCACCTCGCTCGGCTCGTTCCACCTCCGTTCCACCGCTCCACCCAAACCCCGTACGACCTGATGACAAGGGAGTTATCTGATGAGAATTCGCCGGACGGTCGCAGCCCTGGCCGTTGTCTGTTCCGCCGTCGCGCTCACCGCGTGCAGCGGATCGCCGTCCCAGCCGGGGGCCGGCAAGGACACCACGCTCAGCTTCTTCTCCTGGGACAACGAGAAGACCATGAAGCCGATCATCGCCGGCTTCGAGAAGGACAACCCGAACATCAAGGTCAAGTTCTCCAACGCGCCGCCGGTCGCGGAATACATCTCGACCCTCCAGACGCGCGTGCTGTCCGGCACGGCCGCGGACGTCTTCTCCATCGCCGCGGAGAACAAGACGAACCTCATCGGCGGCAAGCTCGTCGTCGACCTCACCAATGAGACGTTCATGTCCGGCATCACGGACTTCAACAAGGCGGCGTACTCCGCCGACGACCACGTCTACGGCATGTCCACCTCCACCTGGGGCGCGGGCGTCCTGTACAACAAGGACCTGCTCGCCAAGGTCGGGGTCAAGGCACCACCGAAGACCTGGGACGAGTTCCTCGCCCTGTGCAAGACCCTCAAGGCCGCGAAGATCACGCCGTACCTCGAGTCCGTGCAGGGCATGTCCACCCCGCTCTCCGCTTTCCTCGGCGCCGAGAACGCGGCCGGCGGCGGCAAGATGGACACCGGGATCTTCGACGGCTCGAGCTCGTTCGCCGACACCTGGGTCGAGCCGCTGACGCAGTGGAGCAAGCTCTGGAAGGACGGCCTGGTCACCAAGGACGTCGTCGGCCTGACCGGCGACCAGGTGCGCGACGAGTTCGCCAACGGGCGGGTCGCGATGATCGTGGCCGGTCCGTGGGACGTGCAGCCGGTACGCGACGCGAACCCCAAGCTCAACTTCGAGATGGTGCCCGTCCCGGCGCTGGCCGACGGCGCGCCGTACCTCGCGGGCGCGGCGTCGCCAGGCTGGGCGATCAACGCCAAGACCAAGAACCTCACGGCCGCCAAGTCGTTCCTCACCTACCTCGCGAGCGCCAAGGTGGTCGAGGAGTACCACGACGCGACGAGCGCGATCACGACGACCGCGGAATTCACCCCGAAGATCGACCCGGCGCTCGAGCCGATCGCGAAGGCCGTCCGCGCCGGCGACGTGTACCTCCCGCAGATCGCGTGGAAGCGGCACGAGGACGTGCTGAACGTCGAGGCCGTCGCCCAGCTCCAGCTGCTCGTGCAGGGCAAGGCGACGCCGACCCAGGTCGCCGAGGACCTCGACCGCAAGCTCAAGGAGACCGACGGCTGATGGTGAGCGCAACGCTGCTGCGGACGCGGCCGTCCACGATCAGTACGGCCCGCCGCCGGGTGTCGACCCGGTGGCGGGCGGTGGCCGCCAACCAGATGTTCCTCGCCCCGATCGCCGTCGTCTTCGTCGTGATGTTCATCGTCCCGCTGGCGAAGACCGTCCAGTACAGCTTCACCGACTTCACCGGGTACTCCCTCGACATGCACTTCGTCGGGTTCGACAACTACGTGCGGATCCTCACGGACGCCTCGATGCTCGCCGGCCTGCTCTTCACGCTTGCGTACACCGTGGGCACGACCGTCGTCATCACGGCGCTGGCGATCCCGCTCGCGGTGATCCTCAACCGCAAGTTCTTCGGGCGGAACTTCGTCCGCTCGCTGTTCTTCTTCCCGGCGATCCCCAGCATCGCGATCCTCGGCCTGGTCTGGCGGTACATCCTGCTGCCGCTGGGCACCGGCGTGCTCAACACGGTCCTGCACGCGCTGTTCTCGATCGGCCCGTTCCCGTGGCTCTCGGACGGCACGCTCGCGCAGGTCTCGGTGATCGCCGTCGGCGTCTGGTCGGCGACCGGGTGGCACGCGATCCTCTACCTCGCGTACCTGCAGTCGATCCCGTCGGACTACTACGAGGCCGCCACGATCGACGGCGCGTCCCGCCGGCAGCAGTTCTTCCACATCACCCTCCCGCTGCTGACCCCCGCGATCGTCGTCAGCCAGTTCCTGCTGATGACCGGCGGGCTGAAGGTGTACGACCTGCCGTTCACCCTGACCGGGGGCGGGCCCGGTTTCGCGACCTACACCCTGACCCAGTCGATCATCGTCGGCGGGATCGCCCAGGGGCGGTACGGGCAGGCGTCGGCCCTCGCCGTGCTGTTCACGCTCGCCGTCGGGCTGCTGGTGTTCGGCCAGCTCGCGCTGTCCCGCCGACTCGAACGGAGAATCTCTTGAGAAAGCGCAGATCGGCGCTCACCAGCGTCGTGATGATCCCCGTCGCGTGCCTCGTGGGGCTCCCGCTCTACTACATCCTCGTCAACACGTTCAAGACGCAGCAGGAGATGACGACCTCACCGCTCTCGCTGCCGCACACGCTGTTCGTGGACAACTACACCAACGTCTTCCACACCGTTCCGTTGCTGCAGAGCTTCTCGAACACGCTGTTCGTGACCGCCGCATCGATCCTCGTGATGCTGTTCATCGGCTCGACGGCGGCGTTCGGGATGATCATGCGGGCCACGAAGTTCAACACGTGGTTCGGCGTCGCGCTCATGCTCGGCTTCATCATCCCCGGGCAGTCGACGCTCATCCCGCTCTACCGGATGCTCGTGCAGCTGAACCTGATCGACACCCTGTCGGGCCTGGTGGTGCTGTACAGCGCCGGATCGATCTTCTGCTACTTCCTGATCCTCGGGTACATGCGCACGCTCCCGTTCGAGATCATCGAGGCGGCGCGGATCGACGGGGCGAGCGTCGGGCAGATCTACTGGCGCATCGTGCTCCCGCTGATCCGGCCCATCCTGGTGACGGTCGGGGTCTTCCAGACGATGTGGATCTGGAACGACTTCATCACGCCGAACGTGTTCCTCAGCTCGCCCGAGAAGCGGACGCTGGTCCTGCAGGTCTATACCGCCGTCGGCGAGTTCACGACGGACTGGCCGGCGTTCATGACGCTCAGCGTCATCGTGCTCATCCCGATGGTGATCTTCTTCATCTTCGCCCAGCGCCACATCGTCAGCGGCCTGCTCGCGGGCGGCGTGAAGGGATGACGGCGCGCGAACCGCGCGCCCCTGGGCGGCGGACTCCCCCGACCTGCTCACCTGGACTCCGTGCCGCCCGGTGATCACCGGTCAGCCGCACGAGGGCCCGAACGTCTTCGAGCTCGGTGGCTGGTTCTGGATGATCGTCGACGAATGGCACGGCCAGCGGGTCTACCACTCGGATGACCTCGACACCTGGGAGCGTGCCGGGCTGCTGCTCGACTCCCCCGGCACGCGCGGTTTCGACGCGACCTTCGGCCACCCTCGGCCGCGGACCGCGCCCTCGAAGCGAGCTGACGTGCGACCGGAACGACCTGTTCGACCTCGACCTCCGCCGCTCCTGATCGCCCGCGCGGGCTAAAGGTCGAGGCGGCGGTTCGCGAGGACGGGCAGCTTCTGGCGGGCGGCGTCGAGCTCGCCGGGGTCGACGTCGACCACGAGCAGCCCCTCCTGCGCGCCGAGCTGGTGCAGGATCTCCCCGAACGGGGAGACGACCGCGCTGCGGCCGATCCCGGTCGGCGCGGCGCCGGTAGAGGCGCGCCCCTGGGAGGCAGGGTCGCCCTGGCCGACGGCGATCACGAACGTCGTGGTGTCCACCGCGCGAGCCCGCACGAGAAGGTCCCACTGCTCGGCCTTGCCGGGCCCCGCACCCCACGACGCGCACACGATGCTCAGGCGCGCGCCGGCTACGGCGTTGGAGAGAAAGAGCGCGGGAAACCGCAGGTCGTAGCAGGTCGCGAGCCCGATCGTCGTGCCACCCACGGCCACCGTCACGGCGCGGTCCCCCGCGTCCACCGTGTCGGACTCCGCGAACCCGAAGGCGTCGAACAGGTGCACCTTGTCGTAGTGGGCCACCGTGTCGGGGGCCGCGACGAGCAGCGTGTTGCGGACGCGGCCGGCCTCGCCCGGCGTGAACATGCCGACCACGATCGTCAGGTCCAGGCGCGCCGCGATCGCGCGCACGGCGGTCGCCCAGGGCCCGTCGATGGGCTCCGCGACGTCGGCGAGCGTGCCGCCGAACGCGCGCATCGTGGCCTCGGGGAACACGACCAGCTCGGCGCCCTGCGCGCGCGCGTCCGTCGCGAACCGCTCGACGATGGCAAGGTTGGCCTCGCCGTCGTCCGTGCTGATGATCTGGGCTAGCGCCAGGCGCATGACGACTCCTCGAACTTGGTGTATACGTATGGTATGCCGACATTCGCAGAGGGGCCCGTCTCGGGCCGGGACAAGGCCGTGGAGTACCTGACCGAGCGGGTGCTCGTCGATCCGGCGATGCAGGGCAAGTTCCTCAACGAGCAGGATCTCGCGCTGCGCATCGGGGTCTCACGGACCCCCGTGCGGGAGGCGCTGCTGCTGCTGGCGTCCGACGGCCTGGTGGAGATGATCCCCAAGCGCGGCGCCCAGATCCCGGTGATCACCGGGCGCCAGATCGCCGAGCTGATGGAGCTCCGCGCCGTGCTCGAACGCCACGCGGCGACGACGGCGATCGAGAACCACCGGGTTCCGCTCGCCGCGATGCGCGACGTGCTGGCCCACCAGGAGGCGATGGTCGCCACCGAGCCCGCGGAGAGCGGCCGGGAGTTCATCGAGTGGGACACCCGGTTCCACCAGCTGCTCGTGGACGCGGCCGAGAACTCGCTGATCTCGCGCAGCTACGCCAAGCTCCGGGCGAGACAGGGGCTGGTGGGCGTCGAGGCGTTGTTCCGCACGCACGACCGCCAGGGGCGCGTGTGCGCGGAGCATGCCGAGATCCTCGACGCGCTCGCCGCGGGCGACGCGCAGGCCTCCCGCGAGGCGATCGACCGACACCTCGAGGTCACCCTCGACGTCCTGCTCCGCAGCTGACAAGCCCCACCCACCGAGCCCCGGGTTGCTAGCCCGCGACCGGGGTCGTGGTGTCGGCGGACTGGAGGTCCGCGAGGTACTCCTCGTCCTCGGCGACGTTCGAGTCGCGCCCGATCGCCACGCCGACGAGGGTCAGTGCGACGGCCACCGACAGGTAGACGGCGATCGAGATCCAGCTCCCGGTCGTCTTGAACAGGAACGTGAACATCAGCGGGGCGATCGCGCCGCCGAACAGCCCGGCGATCGTGTACGCGAGCGAGCTGCCGGTGTACCGCAGCCGCGGCGTGAACTGCTCGATGATGTACGCGGCCTGCGGGCCGTACATGAACGAGTGGAACATCAGCCCGCCCACGATGCCCGCGATGAGCACACCGAGGGAGGTCCCGTCGGTGATCGCGAAGAACACGAACGCCCAGATCGCCGCCCCGACGGCCGCGACCGTGTAGAGCAGCCGACGGTTGATCCGGTCGGAGATCGCGCCCGCGAGCGGGATCGCGAAGAGCTGGAAGCCCGAGCCGACCAGCACGGCAAGCAGCACCTGCGCACGGCTGAAGCCCAGGGTGGTCGTGGCGTAGGTCAGGGTGAAGACCGTGAACAGTGCGTAAGTGACGTCCGGCCCGATCCGGCACAGGATCGCGGCCAGCAGCGGACGCCGCTGGGTCGCGAAGATCTCCCGGATCGGCGCCGTCGGACGGTCGCCGCGGGCGCGCAGGGCTTGGAACACCGGGGTGTCCTCGAGGCGCAGGCGGATCCACAGGCCGAACGCCACGAGCAGCGATGAGAGCAGGAACGCGACCCGCCAGCCCCAGTCGAGGAAGGCCTGCTCGCTCAGCACCGCGGTGAGGCCGGCGAGCGCGCCGTTGGCCAGCAGGTTCCCGGCGGGCGGGCCGATCTGGGCGGCCGAGGACCAGAATCCGCGCTTGTGCGGGCTGCCGAACTCGCTCGAGAGCAGCACCGCGCCGCCCCACTCACCGCCGACGCCGACGCCCTGGGCGAAGCGCAGCAGGACCAGCAGGATGGGCGCCGCGATCCCGATCGTCGCGTAGCCGGGCAGCAGCCCGATCAGGAACGTCGCGATGCCGATGAGCAGCAGCGTGACCACGAGCACCGGTTTGCGGCCGATCTTGTCACCGAGGCGGCCGAACACGAATCCGCCGAGCGGGCGCGAGATGTAGCCGACGGCGTACGTCGAGAACGCCAGGATCGTCGCGGTGTACGGGTCGGAGGACGGGAAGAAGATGCTCGGGAAGACGATGGCCGACGCCGCCGAGAAGACCGCGAAGTCGTACCACTCGAGCGATGTTCCGGTCAGGCTCGCGACGAACGCCTTCACCAGAGCGCTGCGCGTGATCGGTGACGTTGTCGAGGGTGCCGTCGTTGGTGCCGTCGTTGGCGCCGTACTGGGCGAAGTCTCCTGGACCATGTGGCTCCTAAGGGGGCGAGGGTATCTCCGGGCGATTCCTTGTACGTCGTGTATACAGTAGGCATACCGAGCGTCCGGGCGCCAGACCTGCCCAGAAGCTCGCCGAAGTTTTACCTGGCTGAAACACCCGACCGGGACTCGACCCACCAAGGAGACCCCATGACTGCCCTGACCTTCCAGCTCCCCGACGGCAGCACGGAAACCCTCGAGGTCCGCGACCTGCTCAACGCGGGTTACGCCGGCCGTGAGCAGGACGAGGTCCAGGCCCACATCGCCGAGCTCGCCGCGCTCGGCGTGCCGGGACCGACGACGACGCCCGCGCTGTACCCCGTCTCCCCCTACCTCGCGTCTCAGGCCGACGAAGTCTCGGTGCAGCACGAGCGCACGTCGGGCGAGGCCGAATGGGCGCTCGTCATCACGACGTCGGGCGTGCTGCTCACCGTCGCGTGCGACCACACGGACCGGGCGCTCGAGGTGCACGGCGTCGCGTGGAGCAAGAACGCGAGCCCGGACATCCTGGGCACGAACGCATGGCGCCTCGAGGACGTGCGGGACCACCTCGACGAGATCACCCTGCGCGGCTGGGTGGGCGATGGCGAGCACGAGGTCCTCATCCAGGATGCCACCCTCGGCGCGCTGCTGACGCCCGACTACTGGCTCGGCGTGCTCCGGGATCGGAGCCAGGACACTCCCGGCACGGTGCTCATCTCCGGCACCGTGGCGATGAGCGCGGGCGTCGACCAGTTCGCGTCGAACTGGCGGGTGGAGCTGGCCGACCCCGTGACCGGCGAGCGCATCGAGGCCGGCTACCGGGTCCGCCAAATGGCCGCGCCGATCGGCTGACCAGAGGATCCGGAAGGATGTGTGCGCGCGGCGCACCGATCCTTCCGGATCCTGGGTTCAGCCGGAGTAGCCGAGCTTCTTGGAGATCGACAGCGCCGTCTGGGCCATGACCGGCACCAGTGCGCGCATGCGGTCCATCGGCATGTACGGATTGGTCGCCGAGATGCTGATGGCCGCCACGATCGCGCCGCTCCCGTCGCGCACCGGGGCCGCCACGCAGCGGATCCCGGGCTCGTTCTCCTCGAGGTCCAGGCTCGCGCCCTGCTCCGCGTACCTGGGCATCCGGGCCAGGTAGGTCTCCCGGACCGCGGGCGCCGGGACGGCGCGGGCGTGGTCGGCGTCGAACACCGGCGCCCAGCGGTCGGGCGCGTCGAGCAGCAGCGCCTTGCCGATGCCGGTCCGGCTCAACGGCATGCGGTAGCCCACGCGCGAGCGCATCTCGGCGCCGCGCGAGCCCGAGATCTTGTCGACGTAGAGCACCTGCCCGCCGTCCTCGACGGCGAGGTGCACGGTGTCGTGACACTTCGCGACGAGCTCTTCGAGGATCGGCCGGGCCACCGTGGGCACCGGGCTCTGGTAGAGCGCATGGAACCCCAGCTCGATCAGCGCCGGGCCCAGGGAGTAGTCGGCGCCCTGGGAGCTGCGCAGATAGCCGCGCTGCACGAGCAGCTGGAGGAGCCGGTGGACCGTGCTCCGCCCGATCCCGGTCGCGGCGCAGACCGCCTTCAGGTCCCTCGCGCCGCCCCGCACGGCGCCGAGCACGTCCAGGCCCCTGGCCAGGGTCTGGGTGCCCGACGGCGGCACACCCCGATCGTGGGCGGTGGGTTCCGTTGCGCTCATCGGGCGAGGCTATCCCACGTCATCCCGATAGTGCGGACGATGTTTGCACTATCGGGACGGGTCGAGCACGGTGTTCCCACGAGGGCGAGGTCACGCCGGCGTGGCTCGCACGGATCCGACGGGGGAATCAGGTCGCATGACGAATCACGATCGACCGAGGCTGATAGCCCTCGACTGGGGCACCAGCTCGTGTCGGGCCTACCTGCTCGGCACCGGCGGCGTCGTGCTGGCCGAACGGCGCGAACCGGCCGGCGTCATGGCCGTCACGACGACGGCGGCCGAGTCGGGCACGCCGGTCGCGCTGGCGTTCGAGCGGACCTTCGACGGGCTCGCCGGCGGGTGGCTCGCGAGCCACCC
>NZ_DATCNW010000301.1:0-34628 GCF_036565025.1 Pengzhenrongella sp. | reverse complement strand
CCGTGACGATGCCGGTCACCTGGACCCGCCGCTGGGGCGACGGGCGGGTCTTCGTGTGCACGCTCGGGCACCAGTTGAGCGACTTCGACGTGCCCCAGACGCGCACGATGATCGAGCGCGGAATGAGCTGGGCGGCGCGCGGGTTCGCGCAGTAGAGCGCGACCCGCCTCCCTTTTGGATGTAGGTCGGCACTTGTTGGTGGGTCAGGCCCGCGCCGGGCCGCGCAGGGCGACGACCGCGAGCGCCGCCTCCTTCGGCTTCTTCAGGTCGATGCCGGTGAGTCGCTCGAAGGCCCGCAGCCGGTTCACGACGGTGTTGCGATGGCAGAACAGGCGTCCGGAGGTCTCGACCAGACTTCCGGTCTCGAGAAAGTCGTTGACCGTCTCGATGATTCGTTCCCGTTCAGGTGGCGGGCAGCCGGCGAGCAGGGGGTCGATCAGCTGAGCGAGCTCGCAGCCGATCGCATCGAGCTGGTGCCTCGCGATGGACACCCACCGGTCACCCAGGGTCATGATCCCCGAGCTGCCCATGGGCAGGTCGGTCATGATCTCGTGCCCGGCTGCCACCGCGCTGCGCACACCGCCGAGGTGTGCAGCCGGGGGCGCGAGCCCACAGGCCATGCCGTCGAACACCGCGGCCTCCCGAGCGCTCAGGGCGTGGAGCTCGTCGGGCGGGCAGGTCCAGAACACCACCGTGTGCCGGCCGGCGTCGTAGGTGAAATACCGGACGGACGTGGTCCCGCGGGACGGCAGCCGGCGCCGAACGATCGGGCCGTCCAGCCGGGCGACCACCGCGACCTTGAACCCGACCCCGCTCGGCACCTGCAGCGCGCCCGCAATTCTCTTCAGCTCGACCTCCGTCGGAGCCACCGAGCCGAGGAGGAGGCCGATGTAGTGACCCTCCAGGTCGGCGTTCTCCTGCTGGATGAGCGCCAGCTCGTGCAGGTAGTGCTCCTGCACGTGCAGGGCGTACCGGTCGACCGTCTGCCAGACCCGCTCCGTCCTGGCCACCAGCAGCCGCGGGTCCGCCTGGATCGAGTCCTCGCACAGGGCGGACCACAGGACGGAGAAGTCCAGCCGAACGGCCTTCATCAGGCTGTCCAGCGCGATGCCCTGCTGGGCACGCCGCTTCCCCAGGTCGATGGCGATCCGCTCGAGCTCCGCGTCGTGCCCGTTCGTCGCCGCCAGGCTCTCCAGCAACGCCGTGAAGGTGCGCAGGCTACTGGTCCGCAGATCGTCGACCGTGATGGCCGACCGGCTGTACGCCTCGTCGGCCATCACCCGGTGCAGGAACGAGTCGACCAGAGTCTCGAGCGTCTCCGAGACGAGCCCGAGCACCTCGACCCAGGCGCGTTCGGCGGCTACTGCCTCGTCCACTCGGTCTCCGATCGCTCCGGGCGCCGGTTCATGCGCCTGCGCGCATCGCGGCTCGCGCACGACCAGTATCGCCGCCGCACCGCCGTCGACCGTTGTGCGTTCGTACAGTCGAGCCCCCCGATCCCGGTCGCGCACGTCATTGGCCGCCTCTCCTCCCGCTGGAATCATTGCAGGTGGCAGCCGGTGGAGGACCGTCGGCACACCCCGACGAAGGGTCCCGAACAATGCAGTTCAGACACTCCTGGCCGGCACTCGCCGTCGTGACCGCGCTCCTGCTCACCGGCTGCGTGGACAACTCGTCGTCGGCCGTCGGGGCGCCGAAGGGCGCCGCCGCCCCGGTCACCAAGGACGACGGCGCCGCGGCGCTGCTCCCCAAGACGATCGCCGCGTCGGGCAAGCTCCGGGTCGGCACCAGCCCCAACTACGCGCCGAACGAGTTCAAGGACGAGGCCGGCACGCCGATCGGCTGGGGCGTCGAGCTGGCCGACGCGCTCGCCGGCAAGCTCGGCCTGACCCCCGAGCTCACCGTCGCGCAGTTCGACAACATCATCCCGAGCGTGACCGGCGCGAAGGCCGACATCGGCGAGTCGTCGTTCACGGACACGGTCGAGCGGGAGAAGCAGGTCGACTTCGTCAACTACTACACCGCGGGCATCGCGTGGGCCGCAGCCGCCGGCAAGACCGTGGACCCCGAGAAGGCCTGCGGGCTGAAGGTCGCCGTGCAGTCGACCACCTTCGAGGACACGACCGAGGTCCCAGCGAAGAGCGCCGCGTGCGTCGCCGCGGGCAAGCCCGCGATCGAGAAGATGAAGTTCGACGCCCAGGACGCCGCCACCAACGCGGTGATCCTCGGCCAGGCCGACGCGCTCAGCGCGGACTCACCCGTCACCCAGTACGCGATCAAGCGGTCCAGCGGCAAGCTGGAGGCCGCGGGCCAGACGTTC
The DNA here is from genome assembly GCF_036565025.1 of Pengzhenrongella sp. NCBI lineage: Bacteria > Bacillati > Actinomycetota > Actinomycetes > Micrococcales > Pengzhenrongella > Pengzhenrongella sp. The sequence goes on along the minus strand of NZ_DATCNW010000301.1, from coordinate 32,308 downwards.
GACGTCGCCCCGTACGGCATCGTGGTCGCGAAGGGCTCGAACCTCGGCAAGGCCGTTCAGGCCGCCCTGCAATCGATGGTGGACGACGGCTCGTACGCGAAGATCCTGGACAGGTGGGGCGTCGCCGACGGCGGCATCGACAAGATCACGATCAACACCGCGGCGAACGGCTGACCGGTGAGCAGCACACGAACGAACGACCACGCGGCCGCGGCCGCCCTCGCCCCGTCGCCCGATCCGGCCGCGGCGCTGCCGATCAAAGCGATCAAGCTGCGACACCCGGTTCGGCTGGCCTTCGCGGTCCTCCTCGTCCTGGTCTTCGCCTCGATCCTCATCGACGCCGCCTTCCGGCCGGCCTACGACTGGCCGTCCGTCGGCAAGTACATCTTCGACCGCCGGATCTCCCAGGCGGCGGTCGTGACCCTCGAGCTGACGGTCTACTCGATGGTGATCGCGATCGTGCTCGGGGTGCTGCTCGCCGTCATGCGACTGTCGCCCAACCCCGTGGTCAAGGCCCTCGCCTGGTTCCACCTGTGGGTCTTTCGCGGCACCCCGGTTTACGTGCAGCTGACCGTCTGGGGCTTGATCTCGTTGATCTACTCGAGCATCGACATCGGCATCCCGTTCCTGAAACCGTGGGTCTCCCTGGAGACGAGTGCCGCGCTGAGCACGTTCACGATCGCCATCATCGCCCTCGCGCTGAACGAGGCGGCCTACATGGCCGAGATCGTGCGGGCCGGGCTGCTCTCGGTCGATCGCGGCCAGGAGGAGGCGGCCACCGCTCTCGGGATGAGCTGGGCGCAGACCATGACCCGGATCATCCTGCCGCAGTCGATGCGGGTGATCATCCCGCCGACCGGCAACGAGGTCATCTCGATGCTCAAGACCACCTCGCTGGTCACCGCGGTGCCGTTCAGCTTCGAGCTGTTCACCCGGTCGCGCGACATCTCCGCGGAGACGTTCAACCCGATCCCGCTGCTCATCGTGGCGTCGATCTGGTACCTCTTCTTCACCTCGATCCTGATGGTGGGGCAGCACTTCCTGGAGAAGCGGTTCGCACGCGGGGTCGGTGCCCGGCAGCCCGACAAGAAGGACGCCGCCGCCGGCGACGACCCGACCCGCACCATCCCGACACCGACCACCGGAGGTCTGCGATGAGCGACACGGGTACCCTCGCCGCGGCGCCCACCCCGATGGTGCGTGCCGACCAGGTGTCGAAGTCCTTCGGCTCGCACCAGGTGCTCAAGAGCATCTCGCTGGAGGTCAAGACCGGCGAGGTGATGTGCCTGGTCGGACCCAGCGGGTCGGGCAAGTCCACGTTCCTGCGCTGCATCAACCACCTGGAGGTCCTCTCGGCGGGCCGGCTCAGCGTGGACGGTGAGCTGATCGGCTACCGCGAGGTTGCCGGGAAGCTGTACGAGATGGCCCCGCGGGAGGCGGCCAAGCAGCGCCGGGACATCGGCATGGTGTTCCAGCGGTTCAACCTCTTCCCGCACATGACGGCGTTGCAGAACGTGATGGAGGCGCCGATCCGGGTCAAGGGCCGACCCAAGGCGCAGATCGAGCAGGTCGCTCGGGATCTGCTCGACCGGGTCGGCCTGGCCGAGCGGGCCGACTACTACCCCGCGCACCTGTCCGGTGGGCAGCAGCAGCGGGTCGCGATCGCCCGGGCGCTCGCGATGGAACCGAAGCTGATGCTCTTCGACGAGCCGACCAGTGCGCTCGACCCCGAGCTCGTCGGCGAGGTCCTCGAGGTGATGAAGGGGCTGGCGAAGTCGGGCATGACAATGATCGTGGTCACCCACGAGATGGGCTTCGCCCGGGAGGTGGCCGACTCGCTCGTCTTCATGGACGACGGCGTCGTGGTCGAGGCCGGGCACCCGGACGAGGTGCTCTCCAACCCCCAGCACGCCCGCACGCAGGCGTTCCTCTCCAAGGTGCTCTAAGAAAGGTGTTCACGAAGATGACCACGACCGACGTCACACACGCCCGACCTGAGACGACGACCGATCCGGAGTACTTCCTGCGTGACTTCCGCGCCCTGTCTGCCATCGGGGCGACTCCCGGGCACGGGGTCGATCGGCAGGCCGCGACCGGCGCCGACGGGCAGTCCCGCGCCTGGTTCTCGAGCCTCCTGGCGCACTACGGCTTCCGGATCGAGGTCGATGGGACCGGCAACGTGTTCGGCCTGCTCGAATGGACGCCCGGGGCGCCCTATGTGGTGGTCGGTTCGCACCTCGACAGCCAGCCGCTGGCCGGCAGGTTCGACGGCGCGTACGGCGTCGCCGCCGCGGTCCACGCCGGACGCCGGATCGCGCGGGACTATGCGGGCGGCGCCGTCGTGCCCCGCTACAACCTCGCGATCGTCGACTGGTTCAACGAGGAAGGCTCGCGGTTCGCCCCGTCGATGATGGGCAGCTCCGTCTACACCGGGAAGCTGCCGCTGGACTCGGCCCTGTCGACCGTCGACGCCCGGGGGGTCAGCGTCGGGGCAGCCCTGAGCGACATCGGCTACCTCGGGTCCGGGCCCGGACCCGTGCCCGCCGCGTACGCCGAGATCCATATCGAGCAGGGCCGGCTGCTGGAGGCCGAGGGAGCCACGATCGGCCTCGTCCACTCGAACTGGGCCGCGGAGAAGTTCTCGGTGACGGTCCACGGGGAGCAGTCGCACACGGGGTCGACGGTCATCGCGGACCGACACGACGCGCTGCTGGGCGCCGCCCGGCTCGTCGTGCTGCTGCGGGAGATCGCGGACCACTTCGACGACGGCGTGCTGCACACCTCGGTCGGGCAGCTGTCCGCCTTCCCGAACTCACCGGTGGTGGTCGCCCGCCGGGTCGAGCTGACCATGGACCTGCGCTCGGCGGACGAGGCCGTGCTCGCCGCCGCCCGGACCCTGCTGACCGAGGGGATCGCTCGCATCGAGCAGGAGATCCTCGTGCGGATCGAGCTCGCGCAGTCCCACGCCTGGGGGGTCACGCCCTACCAACCGGCCGGCGTCGAGCTCGCCAGGAAGTGTGCCGAAGAGCTCGCGCTGAGCGTCCTGCCGATGTTCACGCTCGCCGGCCACGACTCGACGAACCTGAAGGACATCGTCCCCACGGTCATGCTCTTCGTGCCCAGCGCCGACGGCATCTCGCACAACGAGCGTGAGTGCACCAACGACTCGGACTCGTGTGCCGGCGTCGACATGCTGACCGCCGTCGTCGAACGCCTGCTCGCCGGCGATCTGGACGGCGCCCGATGACGCGGGCTGTGGCACCGGACCGATCGCGAGGCCGGTCATGAGAATCGCCGTCCTGCAGGAGACGAGCGCGGTGGGCTCGTTCGACGCCAACCTCGAGCTCCTCGAGCACCACGCCGGGCGAGCGAGCGAGGCGGGGGCCGACCTTCTGGTCACGCCTGAGCTCTTCACCTGCGGCTATGCGCCCGCCGCGGTGCACCAGACGGACGGTGCACCCCATCGCCGACGCATCGCCGACATGGCACGCAGGTACGGCGTCGCGATCGTCGCGAGCACGGTCGAGCATCAGGGCGACGACCACTTCATCTCTGCGTCGCTCTTCGGAGCCCGGGGGGACGAGCTCACCCGGTACCGCAAGCAGCACCTGTTCGGTCCGGCCGAGAAGGCGGTCTTCAGCCCGGGCACGGACGCTCCCGCACAGGTGGTCCTCGGTGGTTTCACCGTGTCGCTCGGCATCTGCTTCGACATCGAGTTCCCGGAGTTCGTTCGCCAGGCGGCGTTGGCCGGCACGGAGATCCTGTGCGTCCCCACGGCCGTGCCGGTGGCGGCCGATTTCGACGAGAGTGATCCGCTGACCTTCGATGAGCGGCTGGTCCCGTCGATGGTCGTGCCCACCCGCGCCCTGGAGAGTCAGCTCTTCCTCGCCTACGCCAATCACGCCGGGCCCGGCTTCGCGGGGCTGAGCAGCGTCTGCAGCCCGCTGGGCCGGCGGCTTGCGTCCGCCGGCGACGGCCCCGAGCTGATCCTGGCCGAGGTCCGGAGCGAGACGCTGGACGCGGCCCGCACGGCCATCGACTATCTCGCCTCGTTCGCACCGCACCGCCCGTGACACCCGACCCCGACCCGAGGACCCCAGTGCAGACCGAGCACCGCGGGATCAGCATGCTGATCCCCGATTTCCCCTTCCCGTACGACGACTTCATCGGCCACCCCGCGGGCATCGGAACGGTTCCGCCCGAGCACTACGGCACGGAGGTGGCGATAGTGGGTGCCGGGATGGCCGGGCTCGTCGCCGGCTACGAGCTCATGAAAATGGGACTCAAGCCGGTGATCTACGAGGCCGCGCAGATCGGCGGCCGCCTGCGGGGAGCGACCAGCACCGGCCGCACGTCGCCCGTCGCAGATCTGGGCGGCATGCGTTTTCCCAGGACGGGCCGCACGTTCTTCCATTTCCTCGACCTGCTCGACATCCAGACCGAGAACTTCCCCAACCCGCTGACGCCGGCGTCGTCGAGCACGGTGATCGCCGTCGGCGGCAAGGTGCACTACGCGAAGACCGCGAGCGACCTCCCGGTCCTGTTCCACGAGGTGTCGCAGGCGTGGCGCGAGAGCCTGGAGGAGCGTGCCCACTTCGGCCCCATGCAGCAGGCCATTCGCGACCGTGACCTGAAGACCATCAAGCGCCTGTGGAACGACCTCGTCGAGCGGTTCGACGACACCTCGTTCTCCGGCTACCTGGCGACGTCGAAGGCGTTCTCCGCACTGCCGTTCGAGCACCGAGAGGCCTTCGGCCAGGTCGGATTCGGCGCGGGCGGGTGGGACACCAACTTTCCGGACTCCATCCTCGAGGTGCTCCGCGTGGTGTACGTCGACGCCGACGACGACCAGCTGCGGATAGTCGGCGGCGCCCAGCTGATACCGCAACGACTGTGGGACCACGCGCCGGAGACCATCGCGCACTGGCCCGCCGGGACCACCCTCGCGTCGCTCAACGGAGGATCGCCGCGCGGGGCCGTGCGGAAGATCAACCGGGCCGCCGGGGGCGACGCGGCCGCTCAGGCGATCGAGGTCACGGACGAGCACGGTCGGCGTGAGAGCTATCCGGCCGTGATCGCCACCTGTCAGAGCTGGCTGCTCTCAGCGCGGATCGACTGCGACGAGTCCCTGTTCAGCCCCAAGCTGTGGACCTCGATCGAACGCAGCCACTACATGCAGTCCTCCAAGACGTTCGTCACGGTCGACCGCCCGTTCTGGAAGGACGTCGATCCCGTCACCGGCCGCGACGTCATGAGCACGACCCTCACCGACCGGCTGACCCGGGGCACCTACCTGCTCGACAACGGGCCGGACACCCCGGCGCTCATCTGCCTGTCGTACACGTGGAACGACGACGCGCTCAAGTGGCTGCCGCTCGACGCCGCCGAACGTGTCCGGCTGATGCTCCATTCGCTCAAGGCGATCTACCCGACGGTCGACATCGCCTCGCACATCGTGGGCGACCCGATCACGGTGTCGTGGGAGGACGACCCCAACTTCATGGGCGCGTTCAGCGACAACCTGCCCGGCCACTACCGATACCAGGAACGCCTCTTCACGCACTTCCGGCAGGAGGAGTTCGCGCCGGCCCATCGCGGCATCTTCCTGGCGGGCGACGGCATCTCGTGGACGGGTGGCTGGGCCGAAGGAGCAGTCACGACGGGGCTGAACGCCGTGTGGGGAGTCATGCACCAGCTCGGGGGCGAGACGGACCCGGCCAACCCCGGTCCGGGAGACCTCCACCCGGACTTCTGGCCCGTCAAGCTGCCGTAGCCCCGGGCTACGTGCCACCGCTATCAACGCCAAAGACCCCTAACGTCGCCAAAGACCCCTAACGTCCGAGCGTTGACGTCCTATAGGACGTCAACGCTCGGACGTTAGGGAGAGGGATCAGCATCAGCGGCTTCGCGGGCGCCGCGGTCGGGAACTAGCGCGGAGTTACGAGACGGCGAACGACAGGTCGACCGAGGTGGCGGCGCCGGGCCAGGCCACGTCGAGGGTCTCGGCGCCGCGCGGGCCGCGGATCGTGGCCGACGGCGGGGTCGGGTCCGTGCCGGGACCGGCGAGGAAGACGAGCGCGGCGTACCACCGCCCGAGGTCGGCAGGGCTCCCGGTCGCGACCCATGGCGTCGTCGTGCGGGCGGCGAGCGGGGTCGCGTCGGCAGCCTCGTCGAGGCCTGCGAGGTCGAAGCCCGCTTCGCCCGGGAGCTCGACCGGCAGCACAGACGACACGAGCCCGTCCGGGGCCGTCGCCGGCACGGGCCAGCCGCCCACGCGCAGGCGCCCGACGGCGACGTCGGCGTCGGGCGCGGCGTCGACCCGGACAAGGCGCACCTCCCACGGGCCGCGCACGACGGAGACCGTGGTCAGCCAGGCACCGAGTCGGGCCGTGCCGGCGCGGCCGGAGCCGTGGTCGGGGGCGGCGGGATCGGCGCCGGCCCAGTGCACCCGGGCGCGCGAGGCGCCCACGCCCGCGGCGTCGTCCCCAGTCCCGACAACGCGCAACGCGAGCGTCTCGAACCCGGTCCGATGGCTCGCGTGCCCGCCGGCGTCGAGCAGGACGACGGACTGGTCGAGCGGGTCCTCCGCGCCGGGCCCTGAGAGCAGCGACGAGGTCGCGGTCGAGTACCCGAGGCGCGCGTAGAGCGGGGCGTCGGTCGCGAGCGAGCGGGGTATCGCGTGGTCCGTGCCGTGGTTGATCACCCGCACGACGCCGTCCGCGCGGGTGCCGGCCACGAGCCAGCCGGGCGCCGCAATGGTGGCGAGCGTGTCGGCCCGTTCGACCGGCAGGGGCTCCTCGGTCGCCGCCCAGACGGCGTGGTCGGCGGGTAGCGCGAGGCCGAGCAGGCCCTTGGACGCCCAGTACGGCGAGCCGGGACCGGAGTACGACTGCGCCATCGGGCGCCACTCGCGGTGCCAGCCCAGGGTGAGGATGCCGCGCTCGTCGGGCGCGCCGTGGTCCACGAAGTGCCGCGCGATGCCCGACGCCGCCCGCCGAAGCCGGCCCGGGGAGACCGCCGTCGTCCCGGACAGCGCCCCGGCCCACAACGGCGAGGCCGCCGCGAACCGGTAGATCAGGCTGCGGCCTTGGAGCAGCGGCGAGCCGTCCGCCCCGACGAGCCGGACGGCGTCGAGCAGATACCGGTCCAGCCTGGCCCGGTAGGCCGCGGCCCGCGCGACGGCGAGCGGGTCGTCGCCGGCCATCTCGAGCCACAGGATCGGGTACAGGTGCAGGGCCCACCCGGAGTAGTGGTCGAACGCGCGCTCGGCGCCGTCGGCGTACCAGCCGTCGTCGCGGACGAAGGTCTCGTGCAGGTCGAGGTTCCGCTCGACGTCGGCGGCGTCGTAGGGCCCGCCGACCGAGCGCAGGAACTGCTCGACGACGGTCTGGAACCAGACCCAGTTGATCGGCGGATACCGCTTGCCGACGACGGTCCCGAGATAGTCCACGACGTTCGCCTGGACCTCGCCGGTCAGCCGGTCCCAGATCCAGCGCCGCGTCAGGTGCAGCCCGAGCGCGAGCGCCGCGGCTTCGACCTTCGCCTGGCCATGCTCGTCGGGGCGCACCCAGCGCTCCGGCGAGCGCGGATCGGTGCCCGCGGCGAGGCCGGCCGCGTACCAGTCGGCGAGGCCGAGCGGGTCACGGCCGTCGTCGCCCGCGAGGCGGAACGCGGCCGCCATGAAGGTCCGGGCAAAGCCCTCGAGCCCGTCGACCGCGGTGCCGTAGCCGCCGGGCGGGCCGGGGAACGTGAGGAGCGCGTGGCCCGGCGAGGCGTGCGGCCGCGCGCACAGCAGCAGGTGGTCCGCGAGCGCGGCCCAGTGCTCGCGGGTCCAGCCGGTGTGCGGGGAGCGGGTGCGGTCCTCGGGAGGCAGGCGCAGCGCCGACGTCGTGCGGGCGCCGAGGCTCACGCGGGCTCGTCGGCGGCGCGGTTCCTCACCGGCATCACCTGCGGACGGTCTGCGGCGCTCATGCGACTCCCCTGGGTGAGTGACGGCCTCGTGCGAGTGCCCGCAGTCAACAGTCGCGTTCGGCTACGGTCAACCGAATCGATCAACACGATGACCGTCGATCATTGGGGCGCCGAAGCACGTGACCGCGCAGGCGAACCTCGCGACGGCGACCGACCGGTTCCGCGGCCCGTTGGCCGCGCGGTGGGGAGCCTCGGCGCTGCCCGACGCCCTCGAGGACGCCCGCGGGCTCGGTTCCTCGAGCGTGCGACCCGCGACCGACCGGGCGTTCTGGGCCGGCCTCGATCCGTCGGCCCTCGGCGCGATCGCCGGGCGCGCGCGGGCGGAGCTCGCCACCCCGTGGCCGCAGCCGCTGGCCTCGCACTACGCGCGCTACTTCCGCGACGGGAACCGGACCGACTACGAGGCGCGGGTCGGCGCCCGCCAGGAGCGCCTGACCCGCGCCGTGCTGGTGGCCGCGTGGACCGGCGAGCAGCGGTGGGTCGACGAGGTGGCGGACGGCGTCGTGCTGCTGTGCGAGCAGAGCAGCTGGTGCTGGGCCGCGCACGACGACACGTTCGCGCGGCACGGCTGCGTGACCCCGACCCTGGACGACCCGTACCTGGACCTCGGGGCCGGGGAGGTCGCCGGCCAGCTGGCCTGGGTCGACCATGTGCTCGGCGCAGCGCTCGACGCGCGCGCTCCCGGCGTCCGGCAGCGGATGCGCGCCGAGACGCGGCGCCGGGTGCTCGAGCCGTTCGCCACCCGCCGCGACTGGCACTGGCTCGGGCTCGACGGCGACGTGCACAACTGGAACCCGTGGATCCATGGGAACGTGCTGGTCGCAGCGCTGGCCTTCCTCGACAGCCGCGAGCGCGCGGACGTCGTCGCGCTGGTGATTGCGGGTCTGGACCGGTACCTCGCGTCGCTGCCGCCCGACGGCGGGATCGACGAGGGCTACAGCTACTGGTGGAACGGGGCCGGCCGCGCGCTGGAGGCGTTCGACCTGCTCGCCCGGGCCACGTCCGGCGAGCTCGACGCGAGCGCGGTGCCGGTGCTCCGCGAGACGGCCCGGTTCCCGCACCGGATGCAGCTGGGCGGGAGCTGGTACCTCAACGTGGGCGACGGGTCCGCGCGCGCGTCGGCCGACCAGGCCTGGCACGTGCTGCACCGGTGGGGCGCGCTGCTGGGCGACCAGGACGTCGTCGGGCACGCCGCCTCGCACCGGGCGGCGGGCGGCGGGTCGGCGGTGAGCGAGCGGGCCGGCCTCGGTCGGGCGCTGGCCGCGCTGGCCGACGCCGACTGGCGCGCCGCCGCGCCGACCGCGCCGCCGCTGGTCGAGCGGGTCTGGCTGCCGGACGTGCAGGTCGCCCTGGTGCGCGAACGCGGCGGCAGCTGCGCCGGGTTGACGCTCGCGATCAAGGGCGGGCACAACGGCGAGCACCACAACCACAACGACGTCGGCTCGGTCGTCGTCGCGATCGACGGCGTGCCGGTGGTGGTCGACGCCGGCAAGCCGACGTACACGGCGCAGACCTTCGGGCCCGACCGGTACGCGATCTGGACCATGCAGAGCAGCTGGCACAACGTGCCCGAGCCGCGCGGGACCGCCCAGGGTGTCGGTCGCGGGTTCGGCGCGCGCTCCGTTTCGGTGGACGCGGGCCCGGACCGGGTCACGACGCGGCTGGACCTCGCCGGCGCGTACGACCTGCCCGAGCTCGCCCACTGGTGGCGCGACGCGACGCTCGACCGGGCGGCGCAGGTGGTCACGATCGCGGAGGAGTGGGAGCTCAACCGCGAGGACGCGGCGGCGTCGGGCGGCGGTGCGTCCAACAACGCGGCGTCCAACAACGGGGCGTCGAGCAACGCGGCGTCCAACAACGCGGCGTCGAGCAACGACCCGGCGCCAGAAGTCGCAGCGCTCCCGACGCGCCTGCACTACCTGCTCGCGGGAGCCGTCGTGGCGACCGGTCCGCACGAGGTCACCGTCCATCCGTCGGGCGGCACCCGCGGCGCGCGCCTGTGCTGGGCACCCGGTTCCGCGAGCGCCGAGCTCACCGTGCGCCCGCTCGACGACCCGTCCCTCGCCGAGGTCTGGGGCGACACCCTGACGCGCCTCGAGCTCACGGTCGCCCCGGGACCGGACCCGCTCGCCGGCACCTTCCAGCTCACGGTGCAGGCCCTCGGATGAGCCCGGACGTCTCCGCAGATCGGATGGCAAACCCTTACCATTCACGTGTGGTCGGACCCGTGACATTGAGCCAGGTTGCCCAGGAGGCGGGCGTCTCCATCGCCACCGCATCCCGCGCGTTCAACGGCAGCGCGAACCGGACGGTTCGCGAGGATCTGCGTGAACGGGTGATGGTGGCGGCCGAGCGACTGCGGTACGTCCCGGACTCCAACGCGCAGGCGATGGCGCGCGGCCGGACCACCTCGCTCGGGCTGATCGTGCACGACATCGCGGACCCGTTCTTCTCCTCGATCGCCGCCGGAGTGACCATCGCGGCCGAGCGCGCCGACCTCGCCGTGACCCTGGCGAGCACCCAGCACGACCCGCTGCGCGAGCCCAGGATCGTCGAGGTCCTCACCCGGCAACGGGCCCGCGCGATCGTCATCGCCGGCGGGCGCCGCGACGACAGCGAGGCCGACGCAATCATGACCCAGGCGCTGGCGGACTTTCGCCGGTCGGGCGGCTCGGTCGCGCTGATCGGCCAGCCCCTGCTCGGCGTCGACACGGTCGTCATCGGGAACCGGGACAGCTCGGCGGACCTGGCCCGGGCATTGCACGCACGGGGCTACCGGCGGTTCGCGGTGCTCGCCGGCCCGACCGACCACCTGACCGCCCGCGACCGCTTTCTCGGGTTCTCCGGTGCTCTCGACGAGCTCGGCTCCCCCGTCGACCCTGCGGTGGTGATCACCACGGCCTTCACGCGCGACGGCGGCTACGAGGGCATGGCGACCTTGCTCCGCGACGGTCCGCCGGTCGAGCTCGTGTTCGCGGTCAACGACGTGATGGCCGTCGGCGCGATGGCTGCGGCGCGCGACGCCGGCATCCGGGTGCCCGACGACGTCGCCGTGGCCGGCTTCGACGACATCGTCACCCTGCGCGACGTCACCCCGGCGCTCAGCACGGTCCGGGTGCCGCTGGTCGACGTCGGCATCGCCGCGACCGAGCTCGCCCTCAGCGCACCGTCCAGCGAGCCGCGGCTGGTGCACGTTCCCGGCGCCGTCGTGCTCCGAGAGTCGACGCCTCGGAGAGGCTGAACGTCGATCGATCGAGGCTTTGCAGGTTGCCTGCGATGAACCGGATGGCAGGTGAGGCCCCAGACCCGAGGTTCGAGTGGAACCGCGTTGAGCTCGGGCACCATGCAAGGTAACTTGTAGAACGTGGGCGACGATCCGATCATTGCGGAGAGCGCGCGCAAGCCATGGCGTGAGCGACGAAGACATCCTGCACACGTACCTGAACCCGATTCGAGTGTTCGACCTCGACAAAGGATTCACGATGGTCATCGGAGCGAACCGCACGGCCATCATCTACGAGGTCGGTGTCGTCGAAGGCGTCACGACGTCGGTCATCGTCCACGCGATGAGAGCACGCGAGAAGTTTCTGAGGTGATGAAGATGCCACGCACAGTAAAAGAGATCCTGGCCCACGCCGACGAGCTCGCTCAGCGGTTCGAGGACTACGAGCCTTCACCAAAGGATGAACGCGACCCGGAGGTGTTCGCGGAGCTTCGTCGGGCCGTCCTGTCGCGATCGGACGCCGAACGATCGATCAACGACGCGGTCAGGCGAGCACGCGCGAGCGGATACTCCTGGGCGTTCATCGGCTCGCTCCTCGGCACGTCCGGTGAAGCGGCTCGCCAGCGCTACCGCAACAAGCAAGACGCGTAGTCGCCCACGCCCAACCCGGGTCGGACCGCGCCCACTTACCCCGAGCGGGATTCGAACCCACACTGGATCGGGTTTGAGCCAAATCCCGCTGTCGGTCTGGTTGTCGCTCTGGTAGCCGAGTTGGTGGCAGCGCTGGTTGCAGCCGAAGTGCGCCATGGGTGCGCGTTCGATGCAATCAGCCCTGCAACCAGCCCTCCAGCCGCGTCCCGGGGCGCGTAGCCCCGAGCCCCGAATGCCGAACGCCAGACGCCGAACTCACGGGAGAATGCGCGAGCGGCTCGCGCTCTCGCCAGGCCGCTGATCGCCAGCAGCGCCGTCGGCGCGCTCAGTGCAGCGCTCTGTGCAGCCAGAGTGCCCCTGGGGTGCACTTTCGCTGCACAGAGGGCTGCACAGAGCCTCCGGCGCCGACCGTCCCGCCCTTGACGGCCCGGATCCCCCTCCCTACACTCGGAAAGCGCATTCCCACCCACCTCATCCGACTTCGGAGTCCCCATGGCGTCCCCAGTGCTTCGTATCGCGATGAACGGCATCACCGGGCGGATGGGCTACCGCCAGCACCTGCTCCGGTCGATCCTGCCGATCCGCGACGCCGGCGGGATCCAGCTCGACGACGGCACCCGCGTGCAGGTCGAGCCGATCCTGGTCGGGCGCAACGAGGCGAAGATCCGCCAGATCGCCGAGCGCCACGGCGTCGAGCACTGGACCACCGACGCCGAGGCGGTCGTCGCCGACCCGAGCGTGGACATCTACTTCGACGCGCAGGTCACCTCGCGCCGCGCCGCCGCGCTGACCGCGGCGATGAAGGCCGGCAAGCACATCTACACCGAGAAGCCGACCGCCGAGACGCTCGACGGCGCGATCGAGCTCGCCCGGCTGGCCCGCGACAGCCAGATCACCGCCGGCGTCGTGCACGACAAGCTGTACCTGCCGGGCCTGGTCAAGCTGCGCCGGCTCGTGGGCGAGGGCTTCTTCGGGCGCATCCTCTCGCTGCGCGGCGAGTTCGGCTACTGGGTCTTCGAGGGCGACGGCCAGAGCGCCCAGCGCCCGAGCTGGAACTACCGAAGCCAGGACGGCGGCGGCATGACCACCGACATGTTCTGCCACTGGAACTATGTCCTCGAGGCCATCCTCGGCACCGTCACCTCGGTCACCGCGATGACCACCACGCACATCCCGACCCGCTGGGACGAGCAGGGCAAGGCGTACACCGCGACCGCCGACGACGCCGCGTACGCCATCTTCGAGGTCGAGACCCCCGCCGGCGACCCGGTGATCGCCCAGATCAACTCCTCCTGGGCTGTGCGCGTCTACCGCGACGAGCTCGTCGAGTTCCAGGTCGACGGCACGAGCGGCTCCGCGGTCGCCGGCCTGCGCAGGTGCGTCGCCCAGCAGCGCGCGCACACCCCGATGCCGGTGTGGAACCCGGACCTGCCGGCCACCGAGCCGTTCCGCGACCAGTGGCTGGACGTGCCCGCGAACGGCGACCTCGACAACGGCTTCAGGGTCCAGTGGGAGGAGTACCTGCACGACGTCGTCGCCGGGCGCGAGCACCGCTTCGGGCTGCTGTCCGCGGCGCGGGGCGTACAGCTCGCCGAGCTCGGCCTGCAGTCCTCCGCGCAGGGTCGGCGCCTGGCGATCCCCGAGCTCACGCTGTGACCGCGGCGGCCGGGGACGCCCGGGTCGAGAACCCGGCGACCGGCGACCTCTCCCGCCTCTCGCTCAACACCGCGACCACCAAGTCGTGGACCCTCGCGGAAGCGGTGGACGGCACCGTGCGCGCCGGCCTGGGCGCGATCGGGCTGTGGCGCGACCGCGTCGCGGAGGCCGGGCTCAGCGAGGCCGCGAAGCTCGTGGCCGACGCCGGTCTGCGCGTCTCGTCGCTGTGCCGCGGCGGTTTCCTCACCACCGCCGACGACGCCGCGGCCAAGGTCGCGCTCGCGGACAACCGCGCCGCGATCGTCGAGGCCGCAACCCTGGGCACGTCCGAGCTGATCATGGTGGTCGGCGGGCTGCCCGCGGCGAGCGCCCCCGGCGGACCCGCCCTCGCGGGCGGCGACCGCGACCTTGTCGCCGCGCGCCGGCGGGTCGCGATGCGCATCGGGGACCTCGTGCCGTTCGCGCTCGAGCACGGCGTGCGACTCGTGCTGGAACCCCTGCACCCGATCTTCGCGGCGGACCGCGCGGTGATCTCCACGCTCAAGCAGGCCCTCGACCTGGCCGCGCCGCACCCCGCGCGTGCGGTCGGCGTCGTCGTCGACACGTACCACGTGTGGTGGGACCCCGAGCTGCAGGTGCAGATCGCCCGGGCCGGCGCGGAGGGCCGGCTCGCGGGCTACCAGGTGTGCGACTGGACCCTGCCGCTCGCCGCAGACCCGCTGCTCTCGCGCGGGTACATGGGCGACGGGTACGTGGACTTCGCCTCGATCGGACGCTGGGTGACCGCGGCCGCGTATACGGGCGACGTCGAGGTCGAGATTTTCAACCAGGCGATCTGGGACACCCCGGGGGACGAGGTGCTCGCGATCATGAGTGACCGCTACGTGCGCCACGTGCTGCCGGGGCTGACGCGCTAGACGTCGCCGTCGGGCACGATCACGAGCGTCCGGTCACGAGCGCCGGCACCGACGAGGAACCGGCGGGCCTCCGCTGCGGGGAGGGCCTTGGCGAAGAGATAGCCCTGTCCCCGGTCGCAGCCGAGGTCGCGTAGCAGGGCCAACTGTTCGGTCGTCTCGATACCTTCCGCGACGACCGAGAGCCCCAGGCTCCGCGCTAGCCCGACGATGGCGGTCACGATGGCCAGACTCATCGGGTCGGCACAGAGCCCCTGGATGAAGACGCCGTCGATCTTCAGCTCATCGGGACGGAACTGGACCAAGTAGTTGAGCGACGCGTAGCCGGTGCCGAAGTCGTCGATACTGACGCGCACTCCCATCTCCCGCAGCGACGCGGTAGCCAGCGTCATCGCTTCGGCTGCGACGACGAGCACGCTCTCGGTCACCTCGAGGCAAAGCAGGGCCGGGTCGAGTCCGGTGTCCGCGAGGATACGAGCCACGGTGTCCTTGAACCGCGGGTCGGCGATCTGGCGCACGGAGACATTCACGGAGACCGCGGGGCTCGGCAGGGCGGACCGCCAGCCGGCCGCTTCCCGGCACGCTTGCTCGAGCACCCAGGTACCGAGGGGAACAATGAGCCCGGTGTCTTCGGCTACCGGGACGAACTCGTTCGGGCCGATGAGGCCGCGTTCGGGATGATGCCAGCGCACGAGCGCCTCGAAGCCGCGCAGGTCGCCACTGCTCAGCGCGACCTGGGGTTGGTAGTAGAGCGCAAGTTCGCCGCGGGCCAGCGCAAAGCGGAGATCGGCTTCCACGCTGAAGCGGTTCACGACGCGGGCACGGAGCGCGTCGTCGTAGATCTCATGTCGCGCTCGGCCCCGCTCCTTGGCTCGGTGCATCGCTGCATCGGCGTTCCGCAGGACGTCCTGAGCAAGCATCCCTTCCCCCGACACCGTGGCGATCCCCACACTCGCGGTGACCGTGACCTGTCTGCCGGCGACCTCGAACGGTTGGCTGATGGCCGCACCGACCCGCTGAGCCAGCGCCGCCGGGTCCTGCTCGCCGGCCGGGCCGTCGCACACGAGCACGAACTCGTCACCACTCAGGCGCCCGACGGTGTCGCCTTCACCGACGATGGCACGCAGCTGCTTCGCGACGGCAACGAGCACCAGGTCACCTGCCGCGTGGCCGAGGCTGTCGTTGACCAGAGTGAAGTTGTCCAGGTCGATGAAGAGCACCATGACTTGCCTGTCGGGGCGCCGCCACTGGCTCAAGGCATGGGTCAGGCGGTCGTCGATCAGGGTTCGGTTCGGTAGCCCGGTGAGCGGGTCGTAGAGCGACTGTCGCACCAGGGCCGCCTCCGCGATCTTCGTGGCTGTGACGTCTACGAACTGGCCAACGAAACGAGCGGGCTGGCCGCGAGCCCCCATCAGGAGAGAGGCGCCGAACAGGACCCAGGCGGCATGCCCATCGGCCCGCATGAACCGCTGGACGACCGGCTTGCTCCGGGACCTCCCGGTCAGCAGGCCCGTGAGGGTGCGCGACGTGCTGGCCCGGTCGAGCGGATGTGCCAGAGACGAGATCGTCCACGAGAGCAGCTCCTGCTCGCTACGACCGAGGAGCTCGCACAGAGCCTCATTGACCTCGAGGAGTCGACCATCCAAGCCGAGCACCGCCATGCCCGTGGACGCGCACTCGAAAGCGCCCTTGAAGCGATCGTTCGCGGCCTGTGCGGCCAGCTCGGCGTCACGGGACTCACGGCGCTGTTCCATCTCGGCCAGAGCACGGCGCACCACCGGGCCAAGCCTGTTGAGATGGCTCTTCAGGACATAGTCGGTCACCCCACTCGAGAGCATCTGGACCGCGCGCTCCTCGCCAACAGTCCCCGTCACGACAATGAAGCCGGCATCGGATCGCGCCCTGCGGGTGAGGGCGAGCGCGCCAAGCGCATCAATGGAGGGCACGGCGTTACCGGACAGGATCAGGTCCGGGTGGAGATCTCGCAACGCAGCGACGAAGCCTTCCTTGGTCTCGACCCGCACGGAATGGAACTCGATCCCGGAGTCACGCAGTTCGCGCTCGATCAGTTCAGCGTCGAGTGCGCTGTCCTCGAGGTGCAGGATCAGAATGCGGGGGGTCATGGTGTGCGCCGCCCGGCCTTCGCTAGGCCTGGGCCAGGGCATCACTCGTCAGAATCGGGACGGTGAACGCCACCGTCGTACCGACCCCCAGCGTGCTCTCGATCCAGATCGAACCGCCCTGCCGCTCGATCAGGTCCCGGCAGATGTACAGACCCAGGCCGAGCCCGTTGCGGGCCTGATGATCGCCCTGCCCTGCCTGGAAGAATCGTTCGAACACATGGGCCGCGTCCTCGGGACAGATCCCAGATCCGGTATCTCGAACACTCACCCTGACGACGTCGCCTTGTGCCTCCGCCTCGATCCTGATCTCCCCACCCTCCGGCGTGAATCGGAGGCCGTTCTCAAGCAGGTTGACGAGCACCTCACGAATTCGCTCGGCATCAGCGAACACGACCGGAAGCTCACCGACATCCGCGGCGAGACGCACGCCTCGGTGTTCCGCAAGCAGACGGTAGTCAGCGACCGTATCGACGAGGACCGCTCGCAGGGCGATCGGCAGGCTGTCGATCGCCACGACGCCGCGTTCCGTCTGAGCCGCCAGCAGCAGATCGTCGATCATGGCCTTGAGCTGTCCCACGTTGCGCATCAGCACCGTCAGGAATTCCTGTTGATCAGTTGACAGCGGTCCGGCCGTCTCGTCCAGCAGCAACGAAGCAAACTGGTGCACCACCGCGAGCGGCGCCCTCAGTTCGTGCGAAACGTGCGAGAGGAAGAGATCCCGTCCCGCTTCGGCTTCCTTCGTCGCGGTGATGTCCACGAACTGTCCGATGAAATATAGCGGGCGTCGTGCCGAATCGGACAGCAAGGAAACACCCAGATACACCCACACGGTATGGCCATCCGCCCGAATGAATCGGGTTTCGGCCGGCTCTACCCTCGGATATCCCGCCAACAGGCGCGTGAAGACGTCCAACGTCCGCACGTTATCGATCGGGTGAGTGAATGCTGAGACGGTCGATCTGAGCAGGCTGGACTGAGTCCGACCAAGGAGCTCGCGCAGCGTCCGATTTACTTGAACAAACCGACCGGCGAGACTGATCACGGCCATACCTGAAGGAGCGTTCTCAAACGCACTCCTGAACCGCTCGTTCGCGGCGCGGGCAGACTCCTCGATCTGGGCCGAGAGCCGCCGCTGTTCCGCCTCCGCCAACGCTCGACGGATCACCGGGCCAAGCCTGTCCAGACGATGTTTCAGCACGTAGTCGGTGGCGCCGCTGCGGAGCAGCTCTACCGCGCGTTCTTCGCCGACGGTACCCGAGACGACGATGAAACCGACGTCGGACGAGGTCTGCCGAGTCAGCGAAAGTGCCGCAAGAGCATCGAACGGCGGCGCGAACGCGTCGACGGCGTTCAGCGTATTGTCGGACAGCACCAGGTCGGGACTGAAGTCCTGCAAGGCCGAGGCGAAGCCATCCTTGGTCTCAACTCGCAGAACCCGGGGAATAAACCCCGCACGATGGATCTCGCGCTCGATCAGCTCGGCGTCGTTCGGACTGTCCTCCAACAGGAGG
Organism: Pengzhenrongella sp.; assembly: GCF_036565025.1. Taxonomy (NCBI): domain Bacteria; kingdom Bacillati; phylum Actinomycetota; class Actinomycetes; order Micrococcales; genus Pengzhenrongella; species Pengzhenrongella sp. The sequence goes on along the minus strand of NZ_DATCNW010000301.1, from coordinate 14,259 downwards.
ATCTTCACGTCAGTCATTAGGCGCCGTATTCAGCACGAACCAGTACAGGCCCAACTCGACCACTGCCCGCGCGAAGTTCTCGAATTCGACCGGCTTGACGATATAGCTGTTCACTCCGAGCTCGTAGGTCGACGCGATGTCCCGCTCCTCGGCCGAGGACGTAAGGACCACCACCGGAACGCGGCGCGTCTCCTCGTTCTCCTTGAAGCGGCGCAACACCTCGATTCCATCAACCTTCGGGAGCTTCAGGTCGAGCAGCACGAGTCGGGGTTTGGGCAGCCCACGCCGCTCGAGGTAGGCGCCGGTGCCGAACATGAACTCGAGCGCCTCCGCGCCATCGCCCACCACCACCACGCTGTTTCCCAGGTTTCCCTTCTTCAGCGCTCGCACCGTGAGCTCGGCATCGTTCGGGTTGTCCTCGATCAGCAGGATCGTGTCAGGCATCGGTGAGCTCCTCATTCGCACTCGGAAAGGCCACGTAGACCGTTGCACCTTGGCCCACGCTCCCGTCGGCCCAGACCTGCCCCCCGTGCCGGCGGACGATTCGCTGCACGATCGCCAGTCCCACTCCGGTGCCCTCGAACTCCGCAGGGTGAAGTCGCTGAAACACCTGGAACATCTTCTCCTCGTACGCCTTGTCGAAGCCGACGCCGTTGTCCTTGACCCAGATGATCTTCCGGTCATCTTCGACATCCCCGCCGATATCGATCCGCGCGTGCTCTCGGGGTGCGGTGAACTTGATCGCATTGGATACCAGGTTGACGAACACCTGACGGATCAGCGCGTTGTCGCCGTGGATGGTCGGGAGCGACCCGATCACCACGGCGAGGTCTCGTTCCGCATAGGTCGGCGCGAGTTCTCGGATCACTGAGGTGAACACTTTGGCGGGATCGATCTCCTGCCTTTCGATAGGATGCCGTCCGACTCGCGAGAAGGCTAAGAGATCGTCGATCAGCCTGGCCATCTCCGTCGTCGCCCGACGAATGACGTTGAGCAACCGCAGCCCTTCGGCGTCGAGGCGGTCGCCATACTCCTCGAGGACAATGCGAGAGAAACCGTCGATCGCCCGCAGCGGAGCGCGAAGGTCATGCGAGACCGAATACGAAAAACTCTCCAGCTGCTCGATTGCTTCGTCCAACTTCGTTGTGCGCTGATCCAACTGCTCGACCCGCGCCTCGATCTTCTTGCGTTCGGTGATGTCCCGGACCGCCGCGGTCACCAAGAGGCCGTCCTCGGTCTCGACGGACGACAAACTCATGTCCACCGGGAACTCACTACCGTCCCGGCGCCGCCCGCTCAGGTTCAGACCCGCTCCCATCGCTCTCGTCCGCGGGTCTGCGAAGTAGCGGGTCCGATTCGCGGGGTGAACGGCTCGGAACGACTCTGGCACCAGCATCTCGATCGACTCACCGACCAGCTCGCCACGGCTGTACCCGAAAAGCGACTCCGTCTGCCGATTCACGAAGCGGATCGTGCCCGTCGAGTCGACCCCGACCATCGCGTCCGGCGCCGCCTCCAACAGGCTTTCGAACTTCGCCTCGATCTTCTTGCGTTCGGTGATGTCCCGGACCGCCGCGGTCACCAAGAGGCCGTCCTCGGTCTCGATCGACGACAAGCTGATGTCCACAGGGAACTCACTACCGTCCCGGCGCCGCCCGCTCAGATTCAGACCCGCTCCCATCGCTCTCGTCCGCGGGTCTGCGAAGTAGCCCGTCCGATTCGCGGGGTGAACGGCTCGGAACGACTCGGGCACCAGCGTCTCGATCGACTCACCGACCAGCTCGCCACGGCTGTACCCGAAAAGCGACTCCGTCTGCCGATTCACGAAGCGGATCGTGCCCGTCGAGTCGACCCCGACCATCGCGTCCGGCGCCGCCTCCAACAGGCTCTCGAACTTCACATCGTCACCCAACCGGGGCCGCGGAACATTGTTCAAAGGTGGCCGGGGCATCTCGCTCCCTTCGAGCCATGGCAGACCTCTTACGCTGGAATCCAACGCTACGCCGGTTTGTCCTGGCCGCGACCATCGGGAGTCCGAGCATCTGGGGCACTCTCCGCGACTGATCCGCCCTCACCATAAGAGCGCAGAATAGGAAGCATCCCCCGCGCCGCGAACGCTGAGTTCGCTATTTCGTCTCGAGTTCGCCGGTTTCGACGGGCGAACTCGCTTTGGAATGGCGAACTCGAGCACCGCGAGCCGCCGAGCCAACGATTTCCGTTGAGGGCGAACGTCGCACTCGTCGACGCCGTCGGGCCGGGTGCCCCGCGCTCGGTCACGAGCGTGGGGCACCGACGAGGAACCGCCGGGCGTCAGGCGCGGGGAGGGCCTTGGCGAAGAGATAGCCCTGCGCATGGTCGCAGCCGAGGCTTTGCAGCAATGCCAGCTGCTCGGTCGTCTCGACGCCTTCCGCGACCACCGCGAGCCCCAGGCTGCGCGCGAGTCCGACGATGGCGGTCACGATGGCCAAGTTCATCGGGTCCCGGCCGAGTCCCTGGATGAAGACCATGTCGATCTTCAGTGCGTCGGGTCGGAACTGGACCAGGTAGTTGAGGGACGCATAGCCGGTACCGAAGTCGTCGATGCTGACGTGTACCCCGTGCTTACGCAGCGAGGCCGTGGCCAGTGTCATCGCCTCGGCGGCGACGACGAGCATGCTCTCGGTCACCTCCAGGCAGAGGCGGGCCGGGTCGAGTCCGGTCTGTGCCAGGACTCTCGCCACACATCCGCCGAATCCCGGGTCCGCAATCTGCCGCGCTGACACGTTCACCGAGACGACCGGGCTCCGCCTGGTCGTACGCCAGCTCGCCGCCTCCCGGCACGCTTGCTCGAGCACCCAGGCGCCGAGCGGAACGATCAGACCGGTCTCCTCGGCGAGCGGGACAAACTCGTTCGGCCCGACCAGTCCTCGCTCGGGATGACGCCACCGAACGAGCGCCTCGAACCCATAAAGGTCGCCACTGCTCACGGCGACCTGCGGCTGGTAGTAGACGCACAGCTCGCCGCCGTCCAGAGCCCGGCGCAGGCCGGCCGCCGCACTGAAACGGCTCACGACCCGCGCGCGCAGGGCGTCGTCGAACACGACGTAACGTGCTCGGCCGAGCTCCTTGGCCCGGTGCATCGCGGCGTCCGCGTCCTGCAGGACGTCGTGCGCCTGCACCCGCGGCCCGGACGCCGTCGCGATCCCCACACTCGCCGTGACCGTGAGCCGATTGCCGGCAACCTCGAACGGCGCGGCCATGGTCTCGGCCACCCGCCGAGCCAGCGCCGTCACATCCGGCTCCTGATCTGGTCCGTCGCACACGAGCACGAACTCGTCGCCCCCGAAGCGACCGATCGTGTCTCCTTCGCGGACCATCTCACGCAGCCGCTTCGCGACGGCGACGAGCACGATGTCGCCCGCCCCATGGCCGAGACTCTCATTGACCAGATTGAAGTGATCCAGGTCGATGAACAGGACCGTGACGCGTCCATGGGTGCGTCGCCGCTGGCTCAGGGCATGGGTGAGGCGGTCGTCGATCAACGTGCGGTTCGGCAGACCGGTGAGCTGGTCGTAGAGCGAGCGTTGCATCAGGGCCGCCTCGGCGTCCTTGGTGGCCGTGACGTCCACGAACTGGCCGACGAACTGGACCGGCAGCTCGTCGGCTCCGCTCAGCCGGGAGACGCCGAACAGCACCCACACCGCGTGCCCGTCGCCGTGCAGGAATCGCCGGACGATCGGGGCGCCCCGAGGGTTCCCGGTCAGCAGGCCCCGCAGGACGCCGGCGGTTCGCTCCTGGTCGAGCGGATGCACCACGTCGGGCAGGGTCGACGCGAGCAGGTCCTGCTCCGCACGTCCCAGGAGCGCACAGAGCGCCTCGTTGACCCGGATGAGTCGACCATCCAGACCGATCACGGCCATCCCTGCGACGGCGGACTCGAACGCAATCCTGAAACGCTCGTTCGCCGCCAGGAGGGCGAGTCCAGCATCGCGAGACTCGCGCCGCTGCTCGCGCTCCGCGAGGGCTCGGAGCGCCACCGGAGCGAGCTTGGCCAAGTGACTCTTCAGGACGTAGTCCGTCGCACCGCTCGTGAGCAGCTGGACCGCGAGCTCCTCACCGATGCTGCCCGACACGACGATGAAGCCGGCGTCGGAGTGCGCCTGGCGGGTCAGCTCGAGCGCGGAGAGCGCGTCGAAGGAGGGCACGGAGTTGTTGGAGAGCACCAGATCGGGTTGGAGCTCTCGCAGCGCGGACGTGAAGGCATTCTTGGTCTGGACCTGCACGCAGCGGAACCCGATCCCGGACCCTCGGAGCTCGTGCTCGATGAGCGCTGCGTCGATCGCGCGGTACTCGAGGATAAGGATCCGGACCTCGGTACTCATCGGACGGCGCTCCGTGAGCGCGACAATGTGTTCGTGACCATGAGTCTCGCCGCCGGCTGCGATGCCTCTAGGCCCGGTCCGCGACGCCGGTCTCGGCGGACACCGATCGGATGCCCACCGGGAACTCGCTGCCGCACCGGCGCCGGCCACCCGGATCGAGACCGGCACTCATGGCCCGCGTCCGGAAACCCGCGAAGTAGCGCTCGAACGTTGCCTCGCTGTCCAACCCGGCCCCCGCGGAGATCTTGGAAGGTTGCCGGGGCATCTCGCTCCCTTCAGGCCATGGCAGACCCCAAACTCTGGCACCCAACGCTACGCCGGTTCTCACCGGATGCAACGACCGGGAGTCGGAGCGTCTCGCGGACCGTGAACAGGCGACTTCACCCCGCGACCGCTGCGCGCCGAGTTCGCCATATCGTTGCGAGTTCGCCGTTTTCGACCGACGAACTCGCCCCAAAATGGCGAACTCGAGTCACTTGAGCCGTCGGCACCTCGGTTTCCGTGGCAGTGCTGGACGAGTCGGTTTGCGGTCAGAAGATGTTCCGGTGCTCGCGGTACTCGCGCCAGACGTTCTCGAAGAAGTCGTCGTCCGCCGGCATCGGGCGCACGGGACGCCAGGTGAGCTCGGCCGTCCCGGCAGGGTCGCCCGCGCCCTCCCCCGGGAACCACGCGGCCTCCTGGATCTCCCCGTCCAGCTCGCCGCCGTCGAGCCGGAACCGGAAGAGCTCCGGCAGGTCGAGCTCATCGGCTGCGCCCGGCCCGTACCCGACGACCGGCAGCGAACCTGCCTGGTCGGTGTAGAGCACCGAGCCGCGCGAACGCCCGCCGTGCGTGGTGTAGTCGGCCATCGCGGAGAGGTAGACGTAGGCGGTCGTCAGGATGTCGCGGACCAGGAAGGTGCGGTTCACCGCGCGCCGCGACCCGGCGTCGGCCGTGACCAGGTCGCAGTACCCGGCGAGCCACTCGTGCACCTGGACGAGCGCCTCCTGGATGGACTCACGCGAACGCACCGGCCCCGCCTTCGCGCTCAGCAGCTCGCCGACGTCGCGCAGCAGGTCACCGGTGTTGTCGCGGAGCCCCGCGGCGCCGCGCGCGGTGGCCTGCGCCACGAGCCCGACGGCGGCCGCCAGCACCGGCTCGGCAACGGCCACGAACGAGGCCTCCGCCACCGGATCGGCCTCGCGGCGCGCGGCGATGAACTGAGCGGCGCGCGTCGCGCCGACCTGTCCGCTGTTCAGCGCCGCACCGCCCGGCCGGTAGACCCCGTGCGCTCCCCCGGCCTCACCGACCGGGAAGAACCCGGCGATGTTGGACTGCCACCAGGCGTCCACGACCAGCCCGCCGTTGTTGTGCTGCGCGCACACGTCGATCTCGAGCAGCTCGGTGGCGAGGTCCACGCACGGGTTCTTCTGCAGGTAGAACTCGTACGCGGGGGCGTTCATGTGCTTGAGCCGCTCGATCGGGGTGCCGAACAACACCCCGGCACGCTCGAGGTACTCGCGGGCCTCGGGCGAGAGCTCGCCCGGCTCGAGGTCGGCGCGCATCGGGTTGCTGCGGAAGTCCAGGAAGACCCGCCGCCCGCGCAGCACGGTCTCGCGGTAGACCAGCAGGTCGATCAGCGAGGAGCCGCTCGCCGCCTTGCGGATGTCGAACGGCCACTGGTAGCCCTTGAGGAAGATCATCGACAGCTGGCGGCCGTAGTCGGGAATCGTCTCGGTGAGGAACTCGCGCTCGTCGCCGCCGTCGGCGTCGGTCGACACGAAACGGGGCAGGACCTGCATGTACGTGCCCGACACGTTCCACCGCGGCTTGATCGACCCGAGCCCGAACTGCCACTCGGTGAGGTTCTTGCCCCGGACCCCCGCGCGGTACGCGGCCCCGGACGCGCCCCACTGACCGTTCGGGAAGACCCGCGTCGCATACATCCCGGCGGGCCCGCCGGTCGCGTAGACGAGGTTCGTGCAGCGGAACAGCAGGAACGGGCTCCGGTCGCCGGTGACGCGCACGTCGGTGCGCAGCACGAGCAGCCCGGCCACCGCGCCGTCGTGCACGATGACGTCCACGACGCGGCAGTCGTCGAAGATCCGGGTTCCGTTCCGGGCGACCTTCTTCTCGAGCTGCTCGACCATGCTCCGCGAGGTGTACGGCCCGACCGACGTCGCCCGGCGGCGGGGGTCGTGGTCGGTCTTGTAGCCGATGAACTCCCCGAACCGGTTCTGCGGGAACGGCACGCCGAGCTCGCACAACCGCAGGAAGCCGCGCGCCGAGAGCGCCGCCTCGACGAGCGCGTTGTCGCCGTCCATCGCGCCGCCCGCGAACAGCGTCTGCGCCATCTCGCGCACCGAGTCGCCGTCGTGGCCGGACAGCGTCATCTTGTAGTAGGTCTGCTTGTCCGAGCCCGCGTTGCGCGAGGTGCCGGCACCGATCTTGTCCGTGACCATGACCACGTCGTGCTGCCCGAACTCCCAGAGCCGGTCCGCGGCGCAGAAGCCCGCCGACCCGGTGCCGACCACGACGGTGTTGACCGTGACGACCGGGACCTCGCGGCCGGCGATCCGCAGGATGTCGGGGTCATGGGTGCTCATCGAGGGCTCTCCTTGGTCGGACGCATGGCGGGCGGGGCGTTCACAGGCTGGGCATTCACCGGCGGGGCGTTCACAGGCGGGCGATGTGCATCCCGCCGTCGACGTGGAAGATCTCGCCGGTGGAGTACGGCGTGGCGCCGGCCACCAGCATCCCGACCGCCCCGCCGACGTCGGCCGCGCGTCCCCAGCGGGGCATCGGCGCCAAGCCCGCGGCGAACAGCGCGTCGTACTTCGGCCGTGCGCCCGCGGTCATGTCGGTGCTGATGACTCCGGGGCGCACCTCGTAGACGACGATCCCCTCGGGTGCGAGGCGCGCGGCCCACAGCTGGGTGGCCATCGCGACGCCCGCCTTGGAGACGCAGTACTCGCCGCGGTTGGTCGAGACCGTCGTGGCGGAGATCGAGGACACGTTGACGATCGTCGCGACCGGGCTCTCGGGCGGCGCGTCGAGCGGCCCGCGCAGGGCGATCACCGCACGCGCGAACGCTTGGGTGAGGAAGTACGGCCCGCGCAGGTTGATCCCGAGCACCCGGTCGAAGCTCTCGGCGTCCGCGTCCAGCAGGTCCGCGCGTACCGTCGGGCCGACGCCGGCGTTATTGACCAGCACGTCCAACCGGCCCCACGCGCCGACGGCGTCCTGCACGTAGCGCTCGTGATCGCCCTGGTCCGCGACGTCCCCGCGCACGTAGCGGACCTCGCCGAGCTCGCGCAGCTCGGCGAGGACGTCGGCCGGCTCCTCGCGCGTGGCGAGGATCGAGACCGCGAAGCCGTCCGCGAGCAGCCGGCGCGTGATGCCCTGCCCGATCCCGCGGTTGCCCCCGGTGACCAGCGCGACTCTCGGCATCGATGCTCCTCGGTGAACGTGATCGGTCCCGTGGCCGGTGACGGGTGCGATCGTGTCACGCATCTCACGGCCGGGCAAGCGCTTTCCGGCATGGGACAACCGGGGTCGCCTGCGCAGTGAGGGCGAGACCGGCCGCACGAGCCGACGGCGCGACCGCGAGCGCGATCCCTTCGTCAACCAAGGGTTGACGCCTTGGGCATCGTCAACCTAAGGTTGACGCATGACAACTCCAGTTCAGATGACCGGTGTCCGCCTCGACGACCTGATCGCCGCCATCACGAAGATTCACCCCGACGCCGCCCTCGACCAGCTGTCCGACGCCGTCCTCGCCGCCGACGCGCTCGGCGAGCTGGCCGACCACCTCATCGGCCACTTCGTCGACCAGGCTCGGCGCTCGGGCGCGTCCTGGACCGACATCGGCCGGAGCATGGGCGTGAGCAAACAGGCCGTGCAGAAGCGTTTCGTCCCGAAGGGCCCCGACGAGCCGTCAGACCTGAAATCCAGTGACGGCTTCAGCCGGTTCACCGACCAGGCACGCAATGTCGTGGTGACCGCGCAGAACGAGGCCCGCGCGGCGGGCAACCTCGAGATCCGCCCCGAGCACCTGGTGCTGGGGCTGCTCGGCGAGCCGGACGACCTCGCCGCGGCGTCGATCCTCGCGCAGGGCGTGCCGCTGGACGAGGTCCGGCAAGCCGCGGTGTCCGCGCTGCCGGCCGCGGTCGACGACGTTCCGGCCCTCATCCCGTTCGACGCCGCCGCGCGCAAGGCCCTCGAGCTCACCTTCCGGGAGGCCCTGCGGATGAACCACCACGAGATCGGGACGGAGCACCTCCTGCTCGCGCTGCTCGAGGTCGAGAACGGCTCGGGCGTGCTCAGCGGCCTCGGCGTCGACAAGGGAGCCGCGGAAGCCCACATCACGAGCGCCGCCGCCCGTGCGCGGGAGTCGTGCGGGTAGGGTCCGAACGATGGAACGCCGAGTAAGTCTCATCACGCTGGGTGTCACCGATCTGCAGCGCGCGCGAGAGTTCTACCGGCGGCTCGGCTGGCAGGGCCAGGAGACCGAGGAGACCGTCTTCATCCAGGCGGGCGCACTGGGCCTGGTCCTGTGGAGCCGCGCCAAGCTCGCGCTCGACGCCGGCGTCCCCGACGAGCGCGTGCCCGACGGCGGCCCGCCCGGCTTCGGCGGCATGGTGCTCGCGCACAACGTCCGATCGCCGGCCGAGGTCGACGAGGTGATGGCGACCGCGCGGACCGCGGGCGCCACCATCACCTGTCCGGCGGCCACGACGTTCTACGGCGGTTACGCGGGCTACTTCGCCGACCCGGACGGCCACCTGTGGGAGATCGCGCACAACCCAGGCTTCCCGCTCGCGCCGGACGGCTCGATCACCATCCCCGACTTCGGCCCGGAGTAGCGGTTCGGGTCCCGGTGGGCCGGCTGCCGGCTCGACCCGGTGCGGCCGGCGCCGACTCGGCCCCGATGCGCCGACCTCCGGCTCAGCCCCGGTACGCGAGCCCCGTGCTCACACGCCGATGGTGAGCGCTGCGGTGTAGCCCTTGGTCGGATCGCCGGTCATCGTCGCGATCTGGTGGATCCCGCCGTCGTCGCCGAACACGTTGTCCGAGGCGAGGCTGACGGACGCGAGATTCGAGACGCTCTGCTCGTAACCGCTGGTCGCATACACGAGCTCGCACGTCTCCTTGGGCAGGGCGATCTGGGAGGTCTTGACGATCGGCCCCGACACGACCGCCGTCGCGACGTCCTTGTAGACCTCGAAGTGGATGTGCGGCCAGCGCCCGGGGTAGCAGGCCGGATAGATCGAGGTGAAGGTCGCGGTGCCCGACGCGTCGAGCTGCTGGACCCCGCGCAGGTAGTTCTCCACGCTCAGCCCCTGGCTGTACAGCGAGTAGCCGCCGTCCCGGTCGCAGTGCCACAGGTAGACCGCCGCGCCCTTCACGACGTCGCCCGAGGCGGCGTCGCGCACGGTGAGCGCGATGGCCAACGGGACGCCGGCCGCCGTCGTCGTCGAGGAACCGAAGCTCGACCGGATGTCCTTGCGCACGATCCCGGAGTCGTCCAGGACGTTCACGCCGTTCGACCCGTCACCGGGATAGGGCCCGCCGGTCTCGTCCGGCACCTCCGTCACCTCGCCCGCCGAGGTGTCGGTCGAGGCACTGTCGGTCGAGGCACTGTCGGTCGAGGCGGAGGACTCCGACGTCGGCGTGCCCTGGGAGATGCTGGCCGATTTCGTGCCCGACGACGAGTCCGCGACCCCGCAGGCCGCGAGCAGCCCGGCGGCGGTCGCCCCGCCGAACAGCCCGAGCACGCGGCGCCGGTCGATCAGGGTCCGCACGTCGTAGACGAGTCCGCGGTCCTCCTCGTCGATCTCGTGCCCGAGGTTGTCCAGCCAGCGCGGGGCGGGTCGATCCTTCATCGTCCGCGTCCTTCCGTTCCTCACGCGCCGTCTGCGCGTCCCGAGATCGTCCCCGACCAACCCTTGCCCACCCCTAGGAACCACCTGTGCGCTCCCTGTGCACGATCCAAACGGGGTCAGTGTGGGGCTACGGCGAGGGCCGTTAGGCGTTCGATCAAGGCGGTCGGGATGGGGTTCTTCAGGGGGAATCGGAGGGTGCTCTTGGCTGCTCGGTAGGGAGCCAGCTCGCGCTCGGTGGCTTCGTCCACCTCGGGGACCGGGTAGAGCGCGATGTGGTGCTTCCAGCCCGCGAAGTAGATCAGCGTCGTGCCGCCGAGCGTGATCGTGGGGATCTGGTAGCTGATCGTCTCCCCGGCGTCGGGCGCGGCCCGGTGGATCGCTCGTCGAACCTCCCGCAGGAGGACCTGTACCTCCGGCGGGAAGATGGCGATGTACGCGTCGATGCTCGCGAAGTGCTGTGGCACGCCGCTCACCCCTCAGCGGTACGTGCGGCGGACGGACGCTTTCGTGGAGGGGCCGGGTGCCGGGTCCGAGATCCACGGTCCGGTGCCCTCGGAGGCGTCGATCACGCCGTGCTCGAGCCAGGTCGCGTCGCCCTTCATCACGGCCCGGGCCAGGGCCTGGTCGCGCGCGTCGGTGCCTGAGCTGAGCTGCCGGAAGAGCTCGTCCACCCGCACCCGGGACTGCTCGCAGAAGGCCTCCGCGAGCCGGTACGCGGGGCGACCCTTGGTCGGGTCGGACGCCCGCAGCGCCTCGGCGTGCACGCAGACGGCGGACATCGCGAACAGCTCGGCGCCGATGTCCACGACCCGGCCGAGCAGCACCTGCTTCTGCTCGAGCCCGGCCTGGTGGCGCGCCATCGAGTAGAACGTGCGCCTCGCCAGGGCCCGGGACGAGCGTTCGACGTAGCGCAGCTGTCGGGCAAGGCGGCCGAACTCGCGGTACGCGCCCGGCACCGACCCCTTGCCGACGACGAGCCCCGGCAGCCACTGCGAGTAGAACCCGCTCGCGTGCACGGCGGATCGGGCCTTGTCCGGCAGGCTCGCGTCCGCGGACGCGAGGTCGCCGGCCGCCGCGAGGTGCGCGTCGACCGCCTCGCGCGCGATCACGAGCTTCATGATCTCCGAGGAGCCCTCGAAGATCCGGTTGATCCGCATGTCCCGCAGCAGCTGCTCGGCCGCGACCGCGCGCTCTCCGCGGGCCGCGAGGGAGTCCGCGGTCTCGTAGCCGCGCCCGCCGCGAATCTGCACCAGCTCGTCCGCGACGTTGTAGCCCATCTCGCTCGACCAGAGCTTGGCCAGGGCCGCCTCGATCCGGACGTCCTTCAGCCCGGCGTCGGCCAACGCCGCCGAGAGCTCGAACACGGCCTCCAGCGCGAAGGCCGTGGCGGCGATGAACGCGAGCTTCTTGCCGACCGCCTCGTGCCGCCCGATCGGCTTGCCCCACTGCACGCGTTCGGTGGACCACTCGCGGCCGATCTTCAGCGCCCACTTCCCGCCGGCCGCGCAGATGGCGGGGATGGACAGCCGGCCGGTGTTGAGGGTGGTCAGGGCGATCTTCAGGCCCTGACCCTCCTTGCCGAGCCGGTTCTCGACGGGCACGCGCACCTGGTGGAAGTGCGTCACGCCGTTCTCCATGCCCCGCAGTCCCATGAACTGGTTGCGGTTCTCCACGGTGATGCCGGGGCTGTCGGCCTCCACGACGAACGCGCTGATCCCGCCGCGACCGCCGTCGTGCTTGGGCACGGTCGCCATGACCACGAGCAGCTCGGCGATGGGGCCGTTCGTCGTCCAGAGCTTCACGCCGTCGAGCAGGTAGGCCGAGCCGTCGTCGGACAGGGTCGCGGTCGAACCCATGCGCGCGGGGTCGGAGCCGACGTCGGGCTCGGTCAGCAGGAAGGCCGAGATGGCGCCGCCCGCGCAGCGGGGCAGGTACTCGCGCTTCTGCGCCTCGGTGCCGAACATCTTCACCGGCTCCGGGACCCCGATCGACTGGTGCGCGGAGACCAGCGCCCCGAGACTCGGGTGCACCGAGCTGACCAGCATGAGCGCCCGGCCGTAGTGCACGAGCGGCAGCCCCAGCCCGCCGTAGTCGCGGGGGATCTTCATGCCGAACACGCCGAGGTCGGTCAGGCCCTTGAGGTAGTCGTCCGGGACCCAGTCCTCGCGCTCGATCAGGCGCCCGTCGAGCGTCTCGCAATACGCGGTCAGCCGGACGAGGAACTCCTCACCGCGCGCCGCCCCGTCCGGGCTCGCCTGCGGGAAGGGATGGATGAGTGAGAGATCGAAGTCGCCGAGGTACAGCCCCTTGGCGAAGCTCGGTCGACTCCACTCCGCCTCCCGGGCTGCCTCGACGATCTCGCGGGCCCGGCGCTCGCCCGGTTCCGCGGTCATGGTCCGTCGCACTGCCTTGATGCTCATCAGGCCCCCACCTCGCAGGCCTGCGCATGACAGGCGCTTGGGTTTTTCTTGATGCTACGGGAGAAGGGCAAGCCCGAGCAGGCGTTTGGGCGACCGGCTGGCGGGCGGGCGCCGACTGACGGGCGGGGACGAGATTCTTCGCCCGCGCCGCTGCCTCGCGCAGGGCGGGTGCCTGCTGACGGGCGCGCGCCGAGCTCGCGGCGGGCTCGCGGCGGGCTCGCGGCGGGCTCGCGGCGGGGCGTCACTAGGGTCACGGGGGTGACCGACTCTGGTGCTGTGCAGCGGTGGGACCTGCTGGGCGAGCGCGTCGTACTCGACGGATTTCGCCGGGTACTCTCGCGGCGGTACCGCATGCCGTCCGGCACCGAGTCCGACTGGGAGATTCTCGACGGCGGCCGGACCGTCGCCGTCGAGGCGGTCACCGAGGAGGGTCGCGTGCTCCTGGTCCGGCAGTTCCGGCCGGGACCGGGCCGGATCCTGCTGGAGATCCCGGGCGGCTACGTCGAGCAGGGCGAGTCGGTCGAGGACGCCGCGGCGCGCGAGCTGCTCGAGGAGACCGGCTTCAAGGCCGGTTCGCTCGAGGTGGTGGGCAAGTCCTGGCTCTCCGCGACCGCGACCAACGAGCGGTACGCGGTCGTCGCCCGAGACTGCCGGTGGGTCGCCGAGCCGACACCGGATGTGGACGAGTTCATCGAGCTGGTGGAGCTGTCCATGAGCGACTTCCTCCAGCACGCCCTATCCGGCCAGCTCACCGACGCCGACATCGCCCTGCGCGCCCTGGTAGCCCTGAACGTCCTCAACCCCACCCCCTGAACCCGACCGGGCGTTGCGCCACCCAACCCTCGCCAAGCCGAACCCTCTCAGATGCGCGCGTGCGGGACTTCTTTCCGGAAGAATCAGTGCGTCTCGCGCACATATCCTTCCCAAACCTGATTGCCGCCACCCGCTGGTGTGCCCGATCGGGGTCCGATGGCTCAGGATTCGGAAGAATCGGTGCGTCCCGCGCACACATCCTTCCCAAACCTGATCGCTGCCACCTTGGGTGAGGTCGGCCGGGTAGACCTTGTGTGCGGTCACTCCGTCCAGGACGGCCGAGCCGGCGCTCTTGAAGACCGTGAACTGGTGGGCGTTCTCGCGTCCGGCAACGGCACCGGTCGGGACGTCGCCGAGTTCGAGGATCGCGCCGGCGTCGAGCAAGCGGCCTCGATCGGGGCGACCAGGTCGCCCGGCGCGGCCACCAGGATCGAGCAACGTCCGAGCGTTGACGTCCTATAGGACGTCAACGCTCGGACGTTGCGGTTGGTGAGGTTCGGTCAGGTTGACGCCGTCGTCACGCCAGCGCCGAGCGGATTCGCTCGAGTGCGGCCGTTCTGCTGTCGGCCGCTCGAGTGCGGCCGTTCTGCTGTCGGCCGCTCGAGTGCGGGCGTTTTGCTGCCTGAATCGCCGAATAGGCAGCAGAACGCCCGCACTCGCCTGGAAACCAGGATCGACTCCCGCGAGTGCGCGATTTTGGCTGTTGGAAAGCGCTATCCAGCAGCCAAAATCGCGCAATCGCGTGAACGGGGGGGGTGGGAGGGCTCAGGTGGGCTGGTGCAGGGCTGTGCGGCCTAGGGC
>NZ_DATCNW010000300.1:0-8753 GCF_036565025.1 Pengzhenrongella sp. | reverse complement strand
AACCTTCCCAAAACTGGATCGCTCCCGCTCGGGGCGGGCCCGCACGCAATGGACGTAACTTGAGGTCCACGCAGGCGGGATCCAGAGGAGGATCCCCGCTCGGGGGCGACTGGCAGGGGGTCCTAAGCTACGACCATTGGGCCAGCTCCCCGCTTAACGTCCGAGCGTTGACGTCCTATAGGACGTCAACGCTCGGACGTTACGGGGAATGTGGGTCGACAGAGGCGGGCCTGCGTATTTTGAGTTGCCCTCGCGGTCCACAATGGGCGCCATGCTCGAACCAGAGACCGCCCCGCGGGGCACCATGCTCGAACCAGAGACCGCCCCGCGGGGCACCATGCTCGAACCAGAGACCGCCCCGCGGACCGGACGCCTCATCGTGCTCAACGGCGCGTCGAGCTCGGGGAAGTCGACGCTCGCGCACGCGCTCCAGGACGCGCTCGACTCCCCATTCCTCCTCGTGTCCAGCGACCAGCTCATCGCCGCGGGACTGCTCCCGCGGCGGCGCGAGCCGCAGGGGCCGTTCGCGTGGTGGGAGCAGATGCGACCCCGGTTCTTCGAGGGGTTCCACCGTTGCCTGCCGGCGCTGGCCGCGGCGGGCAACGACCTGATCGTGGAGCACGTCATCGAGTTCGCCACCTGGCGAGCCGAGCTCGCGGAGCTCCTGGACGGCTTCGACGTGTTCCTCGTCGGGGTGCACTGCGACCCCGACGAGCTCGACCGACGCGAGCACATGCGCGGGGACCGGCGTCCCGGGGAGGGACGGGCCCATGTGGAAGAGAACCGGATCCACGAGTTCGGGCCCTACGACTACGAGACAGACACCACCGACGGGGTGTCCCCCGACCTCGTCGCCCGGTGCCTGGACGCGTGGCGTCATCGCACCGACCGCGCCCTGACCCCTCACCACTCCCCGAAAACCCGCTAACGTCCGAGCGTTGACGTCCTATAGGACGTCAACGCTCGGACGTTAGCGGCTCTTGGGCCCGCGGGGACCGGCGGGCGGCGTCGTGCGTGGCTCGGGCTAGCTGTCGAGGCGCCAGGTGTGCACGTGGGTCCAGGTGAGGGTCTGCCACCAGCGACCGGTCCAGTCGTCGCTTCTTGTGCGGTACATGGTCACCGTGTCGCCCGCGAAGCTGGCGGGGTGCGGCGCGGACAGCCCGCGCACGTACTCCTCGACCTCGTCCCGCAGATCGGCCCGGGCGTACAGATCGTGGGACGCGAGGGACAGGTGCCCGTGGAACGTCGTCGAATCGAACCGGTGCGGTTCGGGGTTGGCGGCCGAGGTCACCATCGGTGCGGCTGCGCCGTCGACGGTCGCCGCGAGGTTCATCAGGTCCTCGTTCACGGTGCGCCCGTCCGCGAGGTGATGGACGTCGTACACGAGGCCCACGC
This sequence comes from Pengzhenrongella sp., assembly GCF_036565025.1. NCBI lineage: Bacteria > Bacillati > Actinomycetota > Actinomycetes > Micrococcales > Pengzhenrongella > Pengzhenrongella sp. Next base: position 7,358 of record NZ_DATCNW010000300.1, on the reverse strand, counting down.
CCTGTGCCCGTACCCCCGCGTTGTGCACGGTGAACGGTACGAACCCGTCGAGCGCCTTGGTGACCGCCTCGACGAGGTCGGCCTCGGCGCCCGCGACGTGCTGGCTTCCGATGAGGGTCGCGTGCGGCGGGAACGCGCCGGCCGAGATCAGCCCGTACTGCGCGCGCAGCTGGTCGGTGACCGTCGTGACGGCCTGGCAGGTGCGCGGGTCGGGGCGGAGGTAGACGCCGTACCGATACGGGTCCCCGGGTGCGCCGATCGAGGCGTGGGTCATTTGCCTGCCTGCTCCCGGTAAGCGCCGATCTTGGCGTCCGCGCCCTGCTCGGCCTTGTCGAGCGCCTTGTCCAGCGGCACGTCCCCGCCGAATGCCGACTGCATCTGGGCGACCACCTCGGTGCGGATCCCGGTCATCGCGCCGGAGAGGCAGCCCGAGGTGGCCGGGGTGGCCGGGGTGTCGCCGAACTGCTTGAGCAGCACGGCGTAGTTCGGGTGCGCCACCAGGAAGGACTTCTCGGTGGCGCTGTCCTCGACGCCCGTGTTCACCGGCGCGTAGCCGGTCGCCTGCGAGAACTTCTCCTGGGCCCCGGCGGAGGCGAGGAAGCTGATGACCTTCCAGCTGGCCACCTGTTCCGCGGCGCTGTGTCCCGGTCCGTCGACCCACATCGCAGCCCCGCCGATGAGCGCGCCCGAACTCTTGCGGGGGCCCGACAGCGGGTACGGCAGCGCGCTGTACCCCGTGAGGCCGGCCTCGGTGAGCCCGCCGATCGTGCCGCTCGAGTTGAACATCATCGCGACCTTGCCCGCGGTGAACGCGGCCGCCGCGTCGGCGCCGTCGGCACCGGTGTTGAGCCCGACGCCGTCGGTGTAGAGCGAGGCCATCGTGGCGATCGCCGCGCGCTGGGCGTCGCTCGTCAGGCGCAGGGAGGTCGCACCGGCCCCGGTTCGGCCGTTCCCCGGCGAGCAGTACGTGTGGCCGGACGCCGCGCTCAGCTGCTCGAACCACCACCCGTCGAAGGGTTGCACGATGCCCGCAACACTCGGGGACGCCGCGTGCACCGCTCGAGCCGCCGCGGCGACGCCGTCGAGCGTGCCGAGGCTCGACCTCGCGACCCCGGCCTTGGCCAGCAGCGCGTCGTTGACGTAGAGCAGCGGCATCGACGTGGCGAGCGGCACCGCCAGCAGCTTCCCCTGCGCGCTGTAGTAGTTCCGTGCCGCGGGGCCCAGGTCGTCGAGCGCGAGGTCGCCGGGGTTCGCCGCGGCCAAGCCCTGCGCGGGTACCGTCTGGCCGGCGTCGTGCAGGAAGCCGGTGGTGATGTCGTTGGAGACCAGGATGCTGGGGGTGCTCCGGTCCCGGATCGAGGCGGTGTACTTGGCGAGGGTGTCCTCATAGGTGCCCTGGTAGACGGACTTGACCTCGATCTTCCCGGCGTTGGCCGCGTTGAACGCGTCGATCTGCGCCTGGAGCGCCAGGCCGTTGGCGCCGCCCAGGCCGTGCCACAGGGTCACGGTCACGGGTCCGGTCGCGGCCGCCAGCGCGGAGGGCCCGGGGGCCGCGACGGCGTCGGGGGTGCGGGACGCGGCGGACGAGGAACCGCACGCGCTCAGCGCCGCTACGGTCACGGCCAGCAGCGCGGCGCCGGCGAGGTGTCGTCGGGTGGTCATGGTGATGCCCTTCGGTCGGTGCGGGAGTTCGGTCGGTGCGCAGCTGCGCGGGTCAGGCGATGCGGCTGGCCAGGCCGCGCACGAGGAACCGCTGGCCGGCCAGGACCAGCGCGAGGGTGGGCAGCAGGACGAGCAGGGTGCCGGCGTAGATGACCGCGGGCGTGGTCGACTCCCCCGCGACGAGCTGGGCGAGGCCGACCTGGACCGTCCGGTGCTGCGGGGAGTCGGTGATGAGCAGCGGCCAGAAGTACCCGTTCCAGGCCGAGAGCGCGCACCACATCCCGGCGGTGACCAGCTGGGGTCGGGCCATCGGCACGACGATGCGCACCAGGGCGCGAAGGTCGGTGCAGCCGTCCAGCCGGGCGGCCTCCAGCACCTCGAGCGGCAGCTGGGAGAACGCCTGCCGCAGCAGCAGCACCGGGTAGCCGACGGCGAGGAACGGCACCACGATGCCGAGCAGGGTGTCGCGCAGGCCGAGGCTCGTGACGAGCTCGAAGTTGGGGATCACCGAGCTCTCGCCCGGGATCGCGAGAGTCGCCAGCACGAGCACGAACGCCACGGTCCGCCCGTGCCAGCGCGGAAAGACCAGGGCGTACGCGGCCAGCGCCGCGGTGACCAGCTGCGCGCCGGTCTGCAGCAGGGTGACCGCGATGCTCACCAGGTACTGACTGCCGAGCGGGATCGCCGCCAGGGCCGCCCGGGCGTTGTCCAGCGTGAGGCCCGCCGGTCCGGGGAGCAGCCGGCCGGCCGCGACGTCGGCCGCCGGCAGCAGGGCGGTGACCAGGGTGACGTAGACCGGGAACCCGATCAGCACGCACAGCCCCGCGAGCCAGGCCCAGCGGAGCACCGAACCGGGGCGGACGGTCCGTACCCGCCCCATCAGGCACGCTCCCTGGTGAGCCGGAACTGCACGGCGGTCACGGCGAGCACCAGCACGAGCAGGGTCAGTGCGATCGCCGACGCCGCGCCGTACTCCGGCAGGCCCGCACCGAACGCGCGCTGGTACAGCTCGTAGACGAGCGTCGTGGTGGACCCGGACGGCCCGCCGCGGGTGAGCACGTGGACCTGGGTGAAGATCTGCAGGCCGCTGATCGTCTGGGTGACGACCAGGAACAGCAGGCTCGGGCGGATGGCCGGCAGGATCATCGACCACGCCATGCGGCACTCGCCGGCGCCGTCCAGCGCCGCGGCCTCGAGCATCTCCCGGTCGACCTGGGACAGCGCGGCGAGGAGCACCAGGAAGGCGAACCCGAACTCGTACCAGGCGGTGGTGATCGAGATGCTCAGCACGGCCCAGCCCGGCGACTCGAGCCACCCGGGTCCGCGCACCCCGAGGTCAGCCAGGACCCGGTTCAGCGTGCCGACGGCCGGGGTGAACAGGCCGGCGAAGGCAGCCGAGGCGGCCCCGGCGGAGTAGGCGAACGGCAGCGAGAGCAGCAGCGAGACGCCCCCGCGGGCGCGGTGGTGCGCGGCCCGCAGGGGAAGCGCGGCCGCGAGCGCGCCGCCCGTTGCCAGCGTGATGCTGAGCGCCGCGATCGTGAGCGTGGTGACCACGACCCGGCGCAGGTCGGGATCGGTGACCAGAGCGCGGTAGTTGTCCAGGCCGACGAACCGGGTCGGCTCACCGAACAGGTTCGAGCCGTACAGGCTCAGCTGGAGGCTGCGCAGCACGGGCCGGTAGGCGAAGACGGCCAGCAGGACGAGGCAGGGCAGGACCATCAGCGGACCGGCGAGGCTTCCGGGTCGCGGGCGAGGTGGAACGTTCCCATTCATGAAGGGAACGTTCCCACACGGACTAGGCGAGCGCAAGACCTCCGCGCGAACGGGAGATGAACGTGTCAGGGCAGCGGTCAGCCCCGCCGTGCGGTCGTCCGGCCGGCGGACAGGACCCCGCTGAGCGCCTGGTGATGATCGGGGGCAGGGGCACTCTCCAGCTGTGCCACCAGCGCGTCGATCGCGTGCTCGCCGATCCGGGCGACGGGCTGAACCCAGGTGGTGAGCCCGATGAGCGGCGTCGCCAACGGGCCGATGCCGTCGTAGCCGGTCACCGACAGGTCTCCGGGCGCGCTCAGACCGCGGTCCTGCATCGACTCGAGCAGGTTCACCGCGTGCCGGTCGCTCGGGGTCATCACGGCGGTCACCTCGGGGTGGGCCAGCACCCGCGTGAGGGCCGCGTCGACATCCTCGAGCCATCCCCCGCCCAGGTCCAGCACGCTCGCCCCGCGCTCGCGGAGCCGGCGCACCATCGCCGTCGTGCGCGGCTCCATCGTGAGGGACTGCTCCGCGGTGAGCCGCAGCACCGCGACGTGGCGATGGCCGAGGTCGACGAGGTGATCGGCGAGACGCGCGCCGCCCTCCTCCTCGTCGCAGAAGACGCTGGTCACCGAGTCGTGGGTCTCGGGCCGGCCTGCCACGACCAGCGGCATGCGGTGGGCGAACGGGACCACCTCGGACGCGGGCAGCAGTCCGCTGCACACCACGAGCCCCTCCACCCGCAGCTGCACGAGGGTCTCCAGCGCGCGATGCTCGTCCGCCACCGCGAACGTCCCCGAACCGGTGGCCGAGACGAGCCGGTAGCCGAGCGCCGCGGCCCGTCCCTGCATCGCGGTGAGCAGGCTGCCGTAGAACGGGGTCGCGGCATCTCGCACGAAGGCACCCAGGGTGTAGGTGCGCCGGGCGACCATGGCCCGCGCGACGGCGTTCACCACGTAGCCGAGCTCGGCGGCGGCGTCGAGAACCCGCTGCTTCGTCTGCCCGCCGACGCTGCCGTGGCCGGTCAGTACGCGGGACACGACCGATTTCGAGACGCCGGCACGCTCGGCGACGTCGATGATCGTCGGGTTGCGCTCGCGCTCATTCACCGATGGCACCCGCGGCGAGCAGGACCCGGCGCGCGTCGGCCAGGTCGGTCCACAGGTGGGCCCGCCAGCCGTGCCGGCGCGCGGCCTCGACGTTCGCCCGACGGTCGTCGAAGAACAGGACGCCGTCGTCGGCGGCGCCGATGCGGTCGTCCGCCAGCGCGTAGATCGCCGGCTCGGGCTTCATGACCCCGACGTCGGAGGAGAACATCAACGTCGAGAACGCCGAGCTCCACGGCGCGGACCGGACCGTCGCGGCGAGCGATGCCGGCGCGTTCGAGAGCACGGCGAGCCGGGTCCGGGTGCGCGTCACGTCGGCGAGCATCGACTCCACCCCCGGTCCGGGTATCGACCAGCGCGCCGCGTCGACGGCGTCCAGGCGGGCGACGCCGCCCGCGCCGACGGGCCGGTCCACCTCGTCGGTGACCTGCGTCCAGAACTCGGTCGACGAGCCCCCGCGGTCGTACTCGTCACGCGCTCGCCAGTACGCGGCCGCGAGCTCGACCCGTCCGACGTCGAGCTCGGCGGCGAGGTCGCCGATCGAGCCTTCGGGAGGGACGAGCACCCCGCCCAGATCGAAGACGACGGTCAGGAGGCTGAGGGAACGTTCCACCCGGCCTAGGCTAGCGGTTCAGGCGGCGGTCCGGTACGCGGTTCGTTCGAGCGTGAACCTGCTCACCAGGGTCTCCAGCTCACCGGCCAAGCCGGCGAGCGACTCGGCGGCCGACCTCGACTCGAGCGTCACCTCCGAGGTGGAGTTCGCGGCGCCGGCGACGACGCTGATGGTCCGGGCGATCTCGGAGGTCGTCGCGTGCTGCTGGTCGACGGCGCTCGCGATGGTGTTGGCGATCTCGCTGATACGTTCGATGACGCTGCCGATCTGGTCGATCGCCTCCGCCGCGGAGCGCGCACCGCCCTGGATGACCTCGATCCGTTCGGTGATCTCCGCCGTCGCCCGGCCGGTCTGCTGGGCGAGCTCCTTGACCTCGCCCGCGACCACCGCGAAACCCCTGCCTGCCTCGCCCGCCCGGGCCGCTTCGATGGTCGCATTGAGGGCCAGCAGGTTCGTCTGCGCGGCGATCGTCTCGATCAGACCGACGACCGATCCGATCTCGGTGCTCGCCTGCCGGAACGTCACGATGATCTCCCCCGCACGCCCGACGGCGGCGACCGCCTCGTCGCTGACCTGGGACGCCTCGGTCGCGCTGCGGGCGATCTCGGAGATGCTGACGCTCATCTCCTCACTCGCACTGGAGGCCGATCCGGCGAGGGCCGCGGTCTGCTCGGCGTTGCCGACCAGGGTGGAGTTCGCCGCGCCGAGCTGCTCGGACGAGCCGGAGAGCAGAAGGCTGGACTCCCGGATCCGTCCCACCACGGTCTGCAGGCTCTCGACCATGCGGTTCATGGCGTTCCCCAGCATGTCGGACGCCCCGCGAGGCTGCATCGCCTCGCTCAGGTCGCCGTCGGCCAGGCGCTCGGCCTGCTGGGCGGAGTCCCGGACATACTCGGCGAGGCTGCGGAACGAGTCCGCGAGCTGACCCAGCTCGTTCCTCGAGGTATAGGCCACCTGCTGGGAAACGTCTCCCCGGGACATCCGCTCCGCGGCGTCGACGACCTCGCGCAGCGGGCGGGTGATCGACACGATCACCGCGACGCCCAGCGCGCTGACCAGGAGCAGCAGGACGCCCGTGACGGTCACGGCGATGAACTGCGACCGGTCGGCGGCGCGGTGCAGCGCGACCGTCTGGCCGACGATGTCCGTGCCGAGCGAGTCCCCGAGCGCCTTGAACCCGTCGATCTTTGTCGTGGCCGCGTCGAACCAGGTCGCCGGCAAGATCCCGAACCCGCCGGTCTGCGCGCGGTCGGTGGCCTGCTTCTCGAACCCGGTCACCGCCGCGAACGCCGGGTCGGTCTGGGTCGCGTGCCAGCGATCGAGCACACCGGGCGCGGCGGACCTCTCGAAGACGCTCAGGTAGGTCTGTTGCGTCGCGATCAGCTGCATGACCAGCACGAACTGGCCGGGCTTGAACTTGTCTTTGATGAACACGCTGGCGAGCTGGGCACGCTCCTGGCCGAGCGCCTCCTTGGCGTTGGCCAGCGCCAGGTAGGACTGCAGCTGCACGGCGAGGGCCGCGTCGGGGCTGCTCTTCGTGAGCAGCGCGGTGACGTCGAGCAGCCGGGTGTTCACACCGGTGTAGCCGGCGATGACCGGCTTGGGCTCGCCGAGCTTGTCGGCCTGCGCACGCAGGGCACCCACGTCGGCGGGCACGCCGCCCAGCCTCAGCACGGCGCTGCGGGTTGCGCCCGGCAGCTGGTCGCTCGTGCGGTCGATCAGGGCGGTCAGCTCGGCGACCTTGGCGTCGGTCGACTTGCGCTGCGCGGCCAGCTCGGCGGCGAACGCGCGTCCCTTCGCGGTCATGAACTGCGACGTGCGCCCACGTTCACGCTGGGTCTCGTGCAGTGCGTCGCCCACCGCGACGACGACGGCGGCGAGGGTCTCCAGCCGGGTGGCCGCACGGACGTCGGCCTGCGTCTGGGCGACGTTGCCGACGGCGAACCACGCCAGCCCGAGCGTGGCGACGAGCAGGCTCGCGGCCACCTTCGTCCGGATCTTCGAATCTCGCCACACGCGCATGGTCCCGACCTCCGCCGCGGCGCGCCGACCCCGCAGCGGGCCGGTTCATCGCCGTCGGGGCACTCATCGGTCGCAAACCCGCAAAGTTTCGCGTTCTGCGCAGTTGGGTCCGTTCTGCGAGCTCCCGGAGCGTGCAGAAACGGACGGGAGTTTGCAGAACAGGTCAGGAGATGACTCGGCGCAGGGGGCGGCGGGGGGTGCGG
>NZ_DATCNW010000299.1:0-15742 GCF_036565025.1 Pengzhenrongella sp. | reverse complement strand
GGCGTCGGGGGTCGGGGGTCGGCGTCCGGGGTCGGCGTCGGGCAAGCGGGTGCGGGAAATCGGCGTCGGGCTCCCGACGAGCACGGCGCAGCCCTCAGTGGAGCCCTCAGTGCAGCCGATCTGCGCCAGAGCCACACATTCGATGCACAGAGCGCTGCACTGAGCGATCGCGGGCCAACTCGACGGCCGAATGGGGCTGGGTGTGGGGCTGGGTGTATCGAACGTTCACCCATAGGTGCACACTGGCTACCCCCAGCGATACACCCAGCCCCAGTTTCAAGGCCTGCTGCGCGTCCGACGCCGGTTCGGTCCAGTCTCGACGGGCGCACGTCGTGCTCGCGGAGAGGGCGGCTGACACCCGTGGCGACGACGACGGACACCGTCGGACGGCGTGGGACGGCGTCGAGCGGCGTAGGGCTTGAGTTCGCCGGTCCGCACGCGAGTTCGTCGTTTTCGATCGGCGAACTCGAGGGAAAATGGCGAACTCACGTCCGGTCGGCGAAGCGAGACCCGGTCCCGGTCCGCCCCAGCCCCGACCAGCCCTGGCCCTGCCTCAGGCCCCGGGGCCGGCCCCGGCCCCGGCCCCGGCCCCGGCCGATCCTCGCTCTCCGCGGCCAGCACCTGGCGGTGGATTGCTGGCGAGTCGGCTGGCCGGCCGACCCGTCAGACGCAGCGCGCGGTATGGACCGCGCAGGGGCTGACACGCTCGAGGTTCGTGGAAACTGTCAGACGCAGCGCACGGTATGGACCGCGCAAGGGCTGACACGTCGGGGGACGTGGAACTTGTCAGACGCAGCGCGCGGTATACGCCGCGCCCGAGCTGACACGTCGGGGCTCGTGAAACTTGTCAGATCTGGCGCTCGGTATGGACCGCGCAAGGGCTGACACGTCGGGGAGGGGTCAGGTGGTGGTTTCGGCTAGTTCTAGCCAGAGCTCCTCGAGCTCGGCGCGTTCGGTCGCCAGGGCGCGGAGCTCGGCGTCCAGGACGGCGACCACCTCGTGGTCCGTGGACTGGGCGGCCAGCTTGTCGTGCAGGCCCTTGATGAGCTGGGCGATCTTCGCCAGGCGCCGGTCGATTCGGGCGAGCTCCTTGCGTGCGGCGCGAGACTCCGCGGCGCTGGGCGGCGCGGCCTCGACGTCGGCGTCGGGCACGGTGTCCACCGCTGCCCCGCTGACGTCCGAGCGTTGACGTCCTAAAGGACGTCCTGGCTCGGACGTTGTGGAGCGGACGGCGGCGTGGCGCAGCTCGAGGTACTGCTCGACGCCGCCCGGCAGGTCCCGGATCGCGCCGTCGCCCATTAGGGCGACCTGCCGGTCGCAGACCCGCTCGAGCAGGTACCGGTCGTGCGAGACGACGATGAGCGTGCCCGGCCAGCCGTCGAGCAGGTCCTCCAGCGCGGCCAGCGTGTCCGTGTCGAGGTCGTTCGTGGGCTCGTCGAGCAGCAGGACGTTCGGCTCCCCCACGAGCAGCCGGAGCAGCTGCAGCCGGCGGCGCTCTCCGCCCGAGAGCTCGCTCACCAGGGTCCGCGCGCGCTCGTTCGTGAAGCCGAGGCGCTCGACCAGCTGGGCCGCAGAGACCTCCTTGCCCCCGACGGACACGACGCGCTTCTCGCTCTCGATCACCTCCACGACCGACATCCCGGCCACCGCGTCGAGGTCCTCGACGTCCTGGGTGAGCTCGGCGACCTGGATGGTCTTGCCCCGCTTGACCCGGCCCGTCGTCGGGGTCAGCTTGTCGGCCAGCAGCCGCAGCAGCGACGTCTTGCCGGACCCGTTGACACCGACGATGCCGTAACGATCGCCGGGGCCGAGCCGCCAGGTCAGGTGGTCGAACAGGACCTTCGGTGCCGCGCCGGGCACCTCGGCCGGGAACGTCAGCGTGACGTCCTCGAGGTCCAGGACGTCCTTGCCGAGCCGTGCGGTCGCCATCCGGGTGAGCTCGAGCGGGTCGCGCGCCGGCGGCTCGTCGGCGATGAGCGCCTCGGCGGCGTCCATGCGGTACTTGGGCTTGGTGGACCGGGCCTTCGCACCGCGGTGCAGCCACGCGAGCTCCTTGCGGAGCAGGTTGTTGCGCTTGTCGGCGCTCGACGCGGCCGACCGCGCCCGCTCGGCACGCGCCAGCACGTACGCGGCGTAGCCGCCGTCGTACTGCGCGACCTCGCCGAACCCGACGCTCCCGGTCACCTCCCACATCCGCGTGCAGACGGCGTCGAGGAACCACCGGTCGTGGGTGACCACGATGAGCGCGCCCTGCGACCCGCGGGCGAACCGCTCGGCGAGGTGCTCCGCGAGCCACGCGACCCCCTCGACGTCGAGGTGGTTGGTCGGCTCGTCGAGCGCGATGACGTCGTGGTCCCCGACGAGCAGTGCCGCCAGGGCCGCCCGGCGCCGCTGGCCGCCCGAGAGAGTCGCGACGTCGCTGTCCAGGTCCAGATCCGAGAGCAGCCCGGCGTGCACGGACCGGATCCGCGGGTCGGACGCCCAGGTGTGCTCGGCGGACTCGCCGTGCACGAGCTCGCGGATGGTCGTGCCCGCGGGCAGCTCGTCGCGCTGGTCGAGCAGCGCGACGTCCGCGCCGCCCGCCCAGGTGATGCGCCCGGCGTCGGGCAGGCCCCGTCCGGCAAGCAGCCGCAGCAGCGTGGACTTTCCCGCGCCGTTGGGGCCGACGATGCCGATCCGGTCGCCGTCGTCGATGCCGAGGCTCACGTCGTCGAACAGCGTGCGCATTCCGAGTGTGAGCGAGATCGAGTCCGCTCCGAGCAGGTGTGCCATCGAATCATTTCGTCGTGGGGTGAGGTGCGAAGGGTGGTGTCGGGACGGCGGTCAGTCCGAGTCGTCGGGACCGCCGTCGGCGGACCGGGCCCGCGCGGAGTTGATGACCCGCGCGCCGGGCACCGGGCCGACGGCGGTCAGCACCTGGTCGGCGACCCCGGCGGCCGTCATCGCGGCCGCGATGACCAGGGCGTGCTGGCGGCTGCGCGCGAGCGCGGCGACCGTCGGTCCGGAACCGGAGACGAGCACGCCGAGCGCGCCGGCGTCCTCGGCCACCGCGAGCGGTTCCACGAGCGCGGGGGCGAGCTCGAGGGCAGCGTGCTGGAGGTCGTTGTGCAGCGCCCTGCCGAGCGCGTGCGCATCCCCCGCCCGCAGGGCCTGCATGAGGGCCCGGTCGGCCTCCGGCTCGAGCCGGGTCGCGCCCGCGATGAGCTCGTCGAAGACCCCGAAGACGCTCGCCGTGGACAGGCCCTCCTCGCGGACCGCGAACGCCCAGTGGTACTCCCCGCGGCTCATCGCGGGCATCAGCAGGTGCCCGCGTCCGGTGCCGATCGCGGTGTGCCCGGCGAGCGGGAACGGCACGTCGGAGCCGAGCTCGGCGGCCAGTTCGAGCAGCTCCTCGCGCGGCACGGCGGTGCCCCACAGCGCGTCGCACGCCACGAGCGCGGCGGCCGCGTCGGCCGAACCGCCGGCCATCCCGCCCGCGACGGGTACCGCCTTGTGCAGGTGCAGGTGCACGCCCGCCTCGACGCCGGTGTGCACCGCGAGCAGCTGGGCGGCGCGCAGTGCGAGGTTGGTCAGGTCGAGGGGCACGCGATCGGCCTGCTGCCCCGAGACGCTCACGCTGAGCTCGTCCGACGGCGTCGCGATGACCTCCTCGTAGAGCGAGACGGCCTGGAAGACGGTCGCGAGGGGGTGGTAGCCGTCCGCCTCGCGCGCGCCGACCCGCAACGACAGGTTCACCTTGCCGGGGGCGCGGACGCGCACCTCACGCTCGACGCGGACCTGGCCGGACGTTGTCACTCCACCACTCTGCCAGGTTCGCGGCGCGGTCCGCGCGGGCTGCGCTCCCGCGGCACGCCCGTCGCCGGACCGGTCGCCGGGCCCGTTCCCCGACCCTCGCCACGGCCGAGCTCCTGCGCGATCCGGGCGAAGTCACCGATCGTGATCACCTCGCCGCGGGCCTGCGGGTCGACGCCGGCCGCGGTGAGCGCCCGCACGGCGATCTCGGGCGAGCCCGCGAGGCCGGCCAGCGCGGACCGGAGCATCTTGCGCCGCTGGGCGAACGCGGCGTCCACGACGGCGAACACCTCCTGGCGGGACGCCGTCGTCGGCGGCGGGTCGCGCCGCTCGAGGGCGACGAGCGCGGAGTCCACGCCCGGCACGGGCCAGAACACACTGCGCGCGATCGTCGAGGTGCGGCGCGCGGAGGCGTACCAGGCGGCCTTGGCGGACGGCACGCCGTAGGTCTTGCTGCCCGGCGGCGCGGCCAACCGGTCGGCGACCTCGGCCTGCACCATCACCAGCACCCGCTCGAGGCTGGGGAAGCGCTCGAGGAAGGTGAGCAGCACCGGCACCGAGACGTTGTACGGCAGGTTCGCGACGAGCGCCGTCGGCGGCGGGCCGGGGAGCTCGGTGACGTGCAGCGCGTTGGCGAGCACGACGTCGAGCCGGTCGCAGCCGCGGGCGTCGACCAGGTCGGGCAAGTGAGCCGCGACCGTGGTGGGCAGCTCGGCGGCGAGCAACGGGTCGATCTCGACCGCGATCACCGAGGCGCCCGCCTCGAGCAGCCCGAGGGTCAGCGAGCCGAGCCCGGGGCCGACCTCGACGACGCGCTCGCCCTCGCTCACTCGCGCCGAACGGACGATCTTGCGGACCGTGCCGCCGTCGATGACGAAGTTCTGGCCGAGGGTCTTGGTCGGGCGGAGCCCCAGACGCCCCGCCAGGTCCCGGATCTCGGCCGGGCCCAGCAGGGCGCCTGGGATCTCACTCATGGTGCACGAGCCTAAGGCCCCGATCGGGCCCCCTCGGACGCATGCTCAGCTGTAGAGCTTCGCACCGCAGACCGGCCACTGGCCGGCACCCGAGGCGTTGAAGAGCATCTTGGCGCGCATGGTCTGCTCGCTGGCCGATGCCGAGGACGGCGTCCCCGACCCGCCCATGGCGGCCCAGGTCTGTACCGAGAACTGGTACAGGCCGTAGTACGTCCCGCTCGACGAGACAGCATCCGTGCGCCCACCGGACTCGCACTGGGCCAGCGCGGCCCAGTTCAGCGAGTCGGCGCTGCCACCCACGTTCGGGCTGACGGTGGCGGGAGCGGGGGCGGCGGCTACCGGTGCCGGGGCGGGCGCGACCGGGCGCGGCTTGGTGCCGACGCTGACGACCCGGTTGACCGGCGCCCTGGTGACCTTGTCGGAGATCACCTTGCTGACCGCGACCTTGCCGTCGACCGTCCTGACCTGGCTGACGATCGTGCGGGTGCCGGCGACGCCGGCGGTGGTGACCTTCTTCTCCCCGACGAGGAGCGAGGCATCCTTCTTCTCCGAGGAGGCGAAGGCGACCGGCTTGGTCTTGGTGACGTTCTTCTGAGCCACGCGGTTCACCACGACGGTGACCGCGCCGTTCTTGGCGTGCTGCACCGAGACGCGGTCCAGCGGGCCGATCTTGAGGTTGAACTCGTCCAGCACGGCCGCGAGACCGATCGAACCGTCGGGTGCGGTGAGCACGGCGCCGTCGGCCAGGATGTTGACGGGTCCGTCGAGGGTCAGCTCGAGGGGCAGCTCGGCGCGACCGCCCGACATCGACCGGGAGGCGACCAGCCGGACGTCGCCACCGCGACCGGAGAGCGCCGCGAGGGCCTCGTCGGCGCTGAGGGCGGTGGTCCACAGGTTGGTCTGGGCACCGTCGATCTGGACCTTGACCAGTTTTGCGTGCCGGACGACGATCTCGGACCCGTCGCGCAGCGAGGTGGAGGTCTGGGGGGCAACCGTGTCGCGGGTCCCGACGGTGATGCCACGGGCCTTCAGGACGCCTTCGACGCTGCCTGCATAGGTGTTCACGCGGGTGACGTGGCCGTCGACGTCGACCGAGACGGTCTTGTTGGCCGCGCCATAGGCGACCGTTCCGCCGCCGACGACCACGAAGGTGGCGATCAAGGCGACGATCCCGACGCGACGCCGGGAGGGGGTTCCCTCGCGGTGGGACCGCGGGGAGCCGGAAGTACGGGGGGTTCGGAGGGGGGCGAGCAGGGCAGAGGTGTTGCGGCGGGCTGCGGCGGAAATGCGGTAGATGAGTTGCACGCGGTTCCAGTCGTCGAGCTGCCCGGGCACGGGGGTGGGCACGCTCGCACGGAGCGCTCAGCGTTCGCGCGACTGTCGCCGCCGTGAGTGGCACGCCCTCTTCTGCCAGGCTGCCCGCTGGTCCCGGATCCCCGATCCGGCCGTCATCGGCGGCGGGGATTCTGCCCCGCGGCCGCTGCGGACGATCTCACGTCCCCAAACTCGGAACCAGGTCCGAGCCGAAAGGAAAGCGAATCGCCGTCGCAACTGTGGACCGTAACCGATTCGTGACCTTCTGCCAAGGTGTCAGGCCGTATTCGCCTCAGTACCAGCCCTGGGTGGACCAGATCTGCCATGCGCCGCACGGGGTCTTGTACCGGCCGGCGATGTACTCGAGGCCCCACGTGATCTGGGTCGTCGGGTTGGTCTTCCAGTCGGCCGCGACGCTCGCCATCTTGGAGCCCGGCAGGGCCTGCGGGATGCCGTACGCACTGCTCGCGGGGTTCGCGGCGGCGATGTTCCAACCACTCTCGTGGTTCCACAGGGTCAGCAGGCAGGAGAACTGGTCGTCACCCCAGCCACGGGCCGCCGCGAGCTGCCTGCCGATCGCCTGAGCAGTACCGGGAGCCGGAACGGGCGCCTTGGAGACGACCATCGTGCCGACCGAGACGACCTGCTGCACCGGCGCGCGAAGCACGACCTGGGCGACGATCTGGCGTTCCACGGCGGCGCCGCCGAGCCACGACGTCGCGAAGGTGACCTGTCGTTCCCCGGCCCGGCCGGGGGTGGTCACCGTGCGGGTGCCCTTCATGCGCGTCGGGTCGTTCACGACCTTCTCGGTGAAGGGCATCGCCTCGGTCGTGGTCCCGCTGGACTGCTCGGCGCGTGTGACGAGAATCACCAGGCCCTCGACCGCGGTCGCGTCGAGCGGGACCGAGAGCTGGTCGCCGTCCCGCAGGACCAGACCGAGCTCCTTGAGCGCATCGCGCACAGTGGAGGCGGTCGTCACGCCGTCGATCATCTGGTGGTCCACGACGACGTGGATGGTCTTCTGGGTCGACACCCGCAGCACCTCGTTGCGCCCGAGCGAGGCGGACCGCGAGGCCGAGACCCGTGCGTTGTCGCTACGGACCCCGATGTCGCCGACCGCCTCGCCGACGGTCAGGCCGGTCGTCCACACGTTTCGGTCCGCGCCGTTGACCTCGACGGTGATGTAACGTCCGTGCCGCACGACGATCTGGCTGCCGTTGGTCACGTCGTCGGCCGTGTTCGGCGCGACGACGTCGCGCTTGCCGACCGGGATCCCGGCGCCCGCCAGGACGTCGCCGACCGTGCGGCCGAAGGCGGTCACGTGGACGTCCTTGCCGTCGACGTCGACGGTGACGGTCTTGTGCATGATGGCGAAGGCGCTGGTCCCGCCGGTGACCATGACGAGCACGAGCCCCTGCGCGGCGAGCCGCCGAACGCGCACCGAAGGGCGCCACCCAAGCAGACGTGCGAGCGAAAGCGGCACGCGTTCGGGCCCTTCAGTTGGCGGGGCGCACGCGCGTGACAGCGGTGCCAGAGTGCTGACCGTAACCGATCCGTGACCAAGTCTGTTAGTCAGAAGGTCCCGTAGACGGTCGTTGAGTTCGCCGCGACGGCCCGGCAGGCGACCTCGAGATCGACGCCCTGCACCGCGGCGATCGTCCGCATGGTCAACCCGGCCAGGTACGGGGCGTTGGGCCGGCCACGGTACGGGTGCGGCGTGAGGTACGGAGCGTCCGTCTCCACCAGCACCTGCCCCAGTGGCGCCTCGCGCAGCGCCGCACGCAGCGGTTCGTTGCGGGCGAACGTCAGCGGGCCGGCGAACGACAGGTACCAGCCACGGGCGGCGGCGAACCGGGCCATCTCGGCGTCGCCCGAGAAGCAGTGGAAGACGGTCCGCTCCGGTGCGCCGTCGCGCGCGAGCACGTCGAGCACCTCGGCGTGCGCGTCCCGGTCGTGGATCTGCAGGGCGAGCCCGAGCTCCTTCGCGAGCGCGACGTGCGCGCGGAAGGACTCGACCTGCGCGGCGCGGCCGTCCTCGCCGGAGCGGAAGTGGTCCAGCCCGGTCTCGCCGATCACCCGGATCCGGTCGTTGCCGCGCGCGAGGTCGGCGATCTCGGTGATCGCGGCGTCGAGCCCCCTCGCGTGCTCGGCCCGGGGTGCCGGGACCAGCCCGTCCGGCCCGACGTCCCGGGCACCGGCGAACAGGGTGGCCTCGTTCGGGTGCACCGCCACGCCCCCGAGGAGCCCCCGGTGCTCGCGCACCACCCGGTCCGTCCAGCGCGCGGCGGCAAGGTCGCAGCCGATCTGCACGATGCCGGTGATGCCCGCGGCCGCGGCGCGGGCCAGCTGCGCCTCGAGGGTCGGCGGCGCCTCGCCGTCGGCCAGGTCACCCGCGGTGTCCAGGTGGGTGTGGTTGTCCACGACGGCGAACGGCAACGGTTCCGGGGCCGGCGGCCAGCTGCGGTCCCGGGGGCGCTTGCTCACGGGCGGGCGCCGGTCAGGCCGGCGCCTCGGTCGGGTCCTCGAGCCGCGGGAACAGCGCCGCACCCTTCGTGATGATCGTGCCGGCGGGCAGCCGGCCGAACGCGGCCGCCGCCGAGACGGGCTGGGCCGCGAGGTCGCCGAGCGGCCCCCGCGCGCCGAGCAGGGTCCACAGCTCGGCGGCGGCCTTCGGCGTGACCGGGTGCAGCAGCACGGCGAGGGCGCGCAGCGCCTCCGCGGCGGTGACCAGGATCGTGGCGAGGCGACCGCCCTGGCGGAACGCGGCGTCGTCGTCGGCCGAACGCTCGGCCGGATCCTTCGCGACCTGCCACGGGGCCTGCTCGGTGAGGTAACCGTTGGTGGCCTCCACGAGGGTCCAGATCGAGCCGATCGCCTCGTGCAGCGCGAGGGTGTCGATCGCCGCCTCGGCGCCCGAGACTGCCGCCGCGGCGACGTCGGCCAGGGCGGTCTCGGCCGGGCCCGGCTCCCCCGCGGCGGGCAGCGCGCCGCCGAAGTACTTCGCGACCATGGCCGCGACCCGCGAGGCGAGGTTGCCGAAACCGTTCGCGAGCTCGGCGGTGTAGCGCGCGGAGAGGTCCTCCCAGGAGAACGAGCCGTCCTGGCCGAACGGGATCGCGCGCAGGAAGTAGTACCGGAAGGCGTCCGAGCCGAAGTGGTCGATGAT
Organism: Pengzhenrongella sp.; assembly: GCF_036565025.1. Taxonomy (NCBI): domain Bacteria; kingdom Bacillati; phylum Actinomycetota; class Actinomycetes; order Micrococcales; genus Pengzhenrongella; species Pengzhenrongella sp. The sequence goes on along the minus strand of NZ_DATCNW010000299.1, from coordinate 6,496 downwards.
CGTCGCCGGCGCGATGCCGGTCAGCTTGGTCTTGCTCATCTTCTCCCCGCCGACCAGCAGCCAGCCGTGCGCGAAGACCTGCTTGGGCAGCTCCAGGCCGGCGGCCATCAGCATGGCGGGCCAGATCACCGCGTGGAACCGCAGGATGTCCTTGCCGACCAGGTGCACGTCGGCGGGCCAGGTGCTGGAGAACCGTGCCTTGTCGGCCGGGTCGTCACTGCCGTAGCCCAGCGCGGTGGCGTAGTTCAGCAGCGCGTCGAACCACACGTACAGCACGTGCGTGGTGTCCCACGGGATCGGGATGCCCCAGTCGAAGGTGTTCCGCGAGATCGACAGGTCCTGCAGTCCCTGGCGCACGAACGCGAGCACCTCGTTGCGCGCGCTCGCGGGCTGCACGAACGTCGGGTTGGCCTCGTAGAAGTCGAGCAGGCGCTGGGTGTACTCGCTCATCTTGAAGAAGTAGTTCTGCTCGGCGAGCATCTCCACGGGCCGGCCGTGGATCGCGCAGACCAGCTGCCCGTCGTACTCCCCGGTGCCGGGCAGCAGGTCGCCGGGCAGCTTGTACTCCTCGCAGTTGACGCAGTACGGGCCCTCGTACTGACCGGCGTAGATCTCGCCCTTGTCGTAGAGGTCCTGGATGAACGTCTGCACGCGGACGGTGTGGCGCTCCTGCGTGGTGCGGATGAAGTCGTCGTTGGCGGCGTCCAGCACGCCCAGGACGGGCTTCCACGCCTCCTCGACGAGCCGGTCCGCCCAGTCCTGCGGGCTCACGCCGTTCGCCTCGGCGGTACGCATGACCTTCTGCCCGTGCTCGTCGGTGCCGGTGAGGAACCACACGGGCTCCTGACGCTGGCGGTGCCAGCGGGTGATCATGTCAGCGGCCACGGTCGTGTACGCGTGCCCGATGTGCGGGGCGTCGTTCACGTAGTAGATCGGCGTGGTCAGGTAGAAGGGCTTGCGGGGCTCCGGCATGGGCCAATCGTAGGTCGGGGCGGTCGGGGGGTCAGCCCAGGGTGATGCGCACGATGCGGTCGTCGCCCCGGTGCGGGGTCCCGCGCCCGTCGGTGTTGTTGGTCAGGACCCAGACCGAACCGTCCGGCGCCTGCTCGACCGCCCGCAGCCGTCCCAGTTCGCCGGTCAGCAGCGCCTGGGGCTGCCCGACGCCGTGCGGGGCGAGCGGGATGCGCCAGAGCCGCTCGCCGCGCAGGGCCGCGACGTAGACCGCCATGAACGTGACCGTGAGCCCGCTCGGCGACGCGTCCGCGGGCGACCAGGTGATCAGCGGATCGGTGAATCCGCGTGCCGCGCCGCCGGCGCCCTCGACCTCGGGCCAGCCGTAGTTGGCGCCCGGGACGATCTGATTGAGCTCGTCGAAGGTGTCCTGGCCGAACTCGGAGGCGAACATGCGCCCGTCGGGCGCCCAGTCCAGACCCTCGACGTTGCGGTGGCCCAGCGTCCAGACCGGCGAACCGGGGAACGGGTTGCCGGGGGCCGGGTCGCCGTCGGACGTGATCCGCAGGATCTTGCCCGCGAGACTGTCCGGGTCCTGCGCAGTCGGCGGGTCGGCAGCATCACCGGTGCCGATGTAGAGGTAGCCGTCCGGGCCGAACGCGAGGCGGCCGCCGTCGTGGTTGCCGGCCGCGGGGATGCCGTCCAGGACCCCGTGCAGCGTGCCCAGGCTCAGGTGCGCCGGGTCGGTGCGGTCCAGGGCGGCCCGGTCCACCTCGTTCCCGTCGGCGGTCGTGCGGTAGAGGTAGACCTCCCCCGCGTGCGGGCCGCCCGCGGGGGCGAGCGCGACCCCGAGCAGGCCTGCCTCGCCGTTCGGGGTGGTCGTCGAGGTGAGATAGTCGGCGCCCGGACCGCCGACGTCCGTCGTGGCGGTGCCGCCGGGGGCGACCAGCAGCACGCGGGCCGCGTCGCGCAGGGTGAGCAGGGCCGAGCCGTCCGGCAGGAACGCCAGTCCCCAGGGGGCGTCGAGGCCTTTGACCAGGTCGGTCTGGCTGGTGACGGCGACGGCCGAGGGCTCGGTCGTCGCCGGAGGCGTGCCGGGGCCGGAGGGCGTCGCGCTCGGCGCGGGGAACGAGCCCCCGGCGGAGGTTTCCGGCGGTGGCGCGCCGCCGCCACGGGGGGTGCAGGCGGAGAGCCCGATCACCACGATGACGCAGATCAGCAGAGAATCGGCGGCGTTCGCCCGGCGGGGCTGCCCCGGCACCGACTGCTCGCGGCGGGGGCCTGCCGAGGGACGAGGTCCGGTCGGCTGGCGGCGCATGAAGACCCCCTCGCGTCGGTCGCGGCGCCGGCCCCGGCGCCGGTCGGGACCAGTGTCTCGCCGCAGCCAGCCCGGCGCCCGCTCGGGTGGGGCCCGGGGCGGGTGGGCGGGCTCAGGAGTCACGTGGTCCGCGCCGAAGCGAGCGATCGATCGGAGTTGCCCCCGCACGTCTGCACGACCGCACGACGCCGGCGACCTCGAGCACGAGCCGGTCGGAGTCATGGACGGCGTCGTCGTAGGTGTACCTCAGGCACGGAATCCCGATCAGGTGAAGCACCCGATCCCGTCGCCGATCCTCCCGAAACTGCGCCCTGTCGCTGTGAAAGGCATAGCCATCGAGCTCGACGACCACGAGCTCTTCGACCAGCAGATCGACCCAGCCCACCCCGAGAATCTCCACCTGGGGCTCCACCGAGAGCCCTGACCTGGTCAGCGCGAGCCTCGCGAACGTCTCGGGAAGGGACTGGCTGCGCCCATCGACCGCGCGCAGCAGACGGTCGAAGTCCACAATTCCCGTTCGTGGTCTCTTCGCGGTGAGCTCCGGGAGTTCGATCAGCCGCCTGTTCAGGGCCGCGTCCGCGAGGGCGATCGCCTCGCGCGCCGGAAGACACTTGAGCGCGTGTGCGAGCGCGGTCGGTAGAGGTGCAAGCAGACCTGGCTCACTCGCGGCGGACAGGGCAACCTCGGAGTCCCAATGAAGCGTCGATCCAGCGGGGACCAGCCCGGCTCGCGGGACCGCCCGGTGGCCCGGCAACGCCAGGTGCACGGCAGACGGCGAGGTGAGCAGTGGCAGCCCGAGCCGTGCGGCCGCCGAAGCGCAGGTCAGCAGGCCGGACACTCTTCTTGCGGCCAGCACGTCCGAGCGTGTGCCGGGGATCGCGTAGAGCCCACGAACCTGTCTCTGCACGGCGCCGCAGGCGACGAGTCCACGAAGTTCAGCCAGCTCGCGAGGGCCTCGCGCAATGCTCGAACGGCGGGCACAACCCCCGTGCTCGGCCAACCGATCCATGACGCTCACTTCCTGATCGTGCACGGCTGGATCGACATCCACCCCGTGGCTCGGTGCAGCCTGTGGAGCGTGGGCTGTCCACAGGTCGGAGCGTTCGAATACCCGTGCAGATCCTCGCGTCGGGGAAGACTCACGACGCTAGGGCCGGAGTTCGCGCGCGCCGGTGCGGAGCATGGGACTCGTGGGACCTGAAGGGGCCCTCCGGGACAGTCTCCGCGCATCATCCGTCACATCCGTCCCATGCTCCGCACCGACGGAAGAGCCTCCGCGCAGCTCCCTGGACTTCTCGGGACGTTTCTCGTTGCCGTCATGGGATCGGGTCGACAGCGACCCTCGTCTTTGCCGACGAGCGCGATTCCGTCAGTGCGGAGCGCGGTACAGGTGGGACGCGAGGGCACTGCTGAAGACCGCTTGCGACACAACATCTGCACCACGTGCACCATGCTCCGCACTGACGAAAACCGAATCTGCTCCCATGTCGGTTTGGGGATCGCGTGGCTCCTCCGGAGCGCAATCCGCCGGGAACGCGGCGAACGGACGACATGTTGCACTGGATGTGCGTTCGTGTTCGAGGAAACGTACCCGCGACCGACAGGACGATCAGTGAGCAGCAGCGACCAGACCGCGCAGCGGGCGGCGGCGCGACCGGATTCCGCACGACCGGATTCCGCGCGCCCGGAGCACCGCGCGCCGACGCACCGTGCGCTGATCGTCGTGGACGTGCAGCCCACGTTCTGCGAGGGGGGCGCGCTCGCCGTGGAGGGCGGGAACGCCGTCGCGGCGAGCATTGCCGCCTTCGCGGGCGCGAACCGGAGCGGGTACGACCTGATCGTGACGACTCAGGACTGGCATGTCGATCCCGGCCCGCACTTTGCCCAGCCGCCCGCCGTCCCGGACTACGTCGACACGTGGCCCCCGCACGGCGTCGCCGGGACGGCCGAGGCCGAGCTGCATCCTGCGCTCGCCGGGCTCAGACCCGACGCGAGCGTGAAGAAGGGTGCGTACGTCGCCGCCTACTCGGGCTTCGAAGGGGCCGATGCCCACGGTCGCTCGCTCGAGACGATCCTGCGCGACGGCGAGATCACGGACGTCGACGTGGTCGGCATCGCCGAGTCGCACTGCGTCCGGGCGACCACGATCGACGCGCTCGGCCTCGGGCTGCGCACGCGGGTGCTCACCGACCTCACCGTTCCGGTGACTCCCGAGCAGGGGGCCGCGGCGCGCGAGGCGATGGCGGCGGCCGGCGCCGAGCTCGTGCCGTCCGACGCGATCTGACCGGCCAGGCCGATCCGACCCCGCAGGCCGATCTGGCCGGCTCAGGCCTTCGGCGGGCGTGATCGGCGGGCGATGGCCGCGGCGTACAGCTCGCGCTTGCCGACGCCGGCTGCCTCGGCGACCTCGGCGACCGCCTCCTTGAGCCGCTCCCCCGCGTCGGCGCGCGTGAGCACCTCGCCGACCACGTCGGCGACCGAGGCGACGGAAGCGGGCGCTCCGGCGACGACGATCGAGATCTCCCCGAGCACCTCGCGCGCTTCCGCCCAGGCCGCGAGCTCCGCGAGCGGGAGCCGCACGACCTCTTCGTACGTCTTCGTCAGCTCGCGGCACACGACGGCGGCGCGGTCGGCCCCGAACCCCTCGGCCATCGCGGCGAGCGTCTCGGCGAGCCGGCGAGGGGACTCGAAGAACACCATCGTGCGGCGCTCGTCCGCGAGGTCCGCGAACGCGCGGGCCTTCTCGCCGGCCTTGCGCGGCGGGAACCCCTCGAAGCAGAACCTGTCCGTGGGCAGCCCGGACAGCGCGAGCGCGGTGAGCACCGCGGACGGCCCGGGCGCGGCGGTGACCGGCAGCCCCGCCTCGACGGCCGCCGCGACGACCCGGAAGCCGGGATCGGAGACCGTCGGCATCCCGGCATCGGTGACGACCAGCACCGTCCCGCCACCGCGCACGACGTCGAGCAGCTCGCCGGCCCGCGCCGACTCGTTGTGCTCGTGGTAGCTCACGACCCGCCCGCCGATGCTGATGCCCATCCGGGCCACCAGGCCGTGCAGCCGCCGGGTGTCCTCCGCGGCGACGACGTCGGCCTCCGCCAGCAGGCGGCGCAGCCGGAGCGAGGCGTCCTCGACGTCGCCGATCGGGGTCGCGGCTAGGACGAGGCGGCCGAGGGTCATGGCGCCAGCCTGCCATGACCGCGCGGACCGGCCGCCCGGCGAGCGGGCGGGGCGATTGACCCGCGAGCGGACGGGGCGATTGGCCGACGAGCGGACGGGGCGATTGGCGGGGCGGCCGCGCCGCCCCCCACCTACGATGACCGCGTGACGATCAGCCCCGGGGCCGCCGACGAGCGGCACCCTTCCGGGCCCGCGCGGCACCGAGCGAGGCCTGAGACCGGCGACGGCGAAACCGCAGCGGCGGACAGGTCAGGGTCGGACGTCGCCGAGGCGCCCGAACCCGCCCGCCGAGGGCGACCCGCACGACATTCGGGGCTCGTCGAACAGACCGAGCCGGCCGAAGTCGCCGCCCACGCCCACAGCGCCGACTACGAACCCGATCCCGGACGCGGCCCCAGCCCGCGCCCGAGCCCCGAGCCGGCCGAGACGGCCGTCGCGCGCAGCGTCGCCCTCGAGTCCGCCCTGCGCAGCCTGCTCGGGGACGCGACCCTGCGCCTCGGCTCCACCCGGCGCAAGCGCGTCTTGGGCTGGATCGGCCCGCTGCTCGTCACGGTCCTCGCGGGCGTCGCCCGGTTCGCGAACCTGGGCCGCCCGCACAAGCTCGTGTTCGACGAGACGTACTACGTCAAGCAGGCGTACACGATGCTCAAGGTCGGCTACGAGGCGGCCTGGGGCAACGACGCCAACAAGGCCTTCGAGGCCGGCCACCTCAACACCTTCCTCGACCGGGCGGACTACGCCGTCCATCCACCCGTCGGCAAGTGGATGATCGCCCTCGGCATGGAGGTCGCCGGGCCGGCGAGCTCGGTCGGCTGGCGCCTGTCGGTCGCGGTGGCGGGCACCCTCAGCGTGCTGATGCTCGCGCGCATCGCGCGCCGCCTGTTCGCCTCGACGCTGCTCGGCACGATCGCGGGCGGCCTGCTCGCCGTCGACGGCGAGGCCATCGTGCACTCGCGCACCGGGCTGCTCGACAGCTTCGTGATGTTCTTCGCGCTCGCGGCCTTCGGCGCGCTGCTCCTGGACCGCGACCAGGCCCGACGGCGGCTCGCG
>NZ_DATCNW010000298.1:0-5015 GCF_036565025.1 Pengzhenrongella sp. | reverse complement strand
GCCCTCGGCCGCGACCGTGCGCAGCAGGACGAGCGAGCCGTCGTCGTCCAGTTCGGCGCCGGCCTCCTCGGCGCGGGCCCGGACCGGGGACCCGGCCGCGACGGCGACGCGGCCCTCGACGGCGGCCCTTTCCTGCCCGGTGCGGACCGCGCCCGGGTCGGCCTTGCCGCCGAGCAGCAGGTCGAGGCCGGTCAGCACCATGGTCTTGCCGGCGCCGGTCTCGCCGGTCAGCACGGTGAGGCCGGGGCCGAGGCTCACGCGCGCGCGGGAGATGACCCCGAGGTTCTCGATCCGGATCTCCTCGAGCACGCCTCACCCCTCCCGGGTCGGGTCGGCGGGGCTGCCGATCGGGTTGCCGATCGGGTTGCCGATGGCCAGTGCGGGCTCCGGCTCGGCGCCGATGAGGCCCGCGGGGCTGCCCCGCCAGCCGACGACCGGCAGCGAGAACTTGCTCACCAGCCGGTCTGTGAACGGCGCCTGGCTGAGGCGGGCGAGGCGCACCGGAACGTTGCTGCGCCGGACCTCCACGCGCGAGCCGGCCGGCATCGCCGTGCAGCGCCGGCCGTCACAGCTCAGCACGCCGATCGCGCCGGTCTTCGGCAGGATCTCGAGCGCGAGCACGCTCGCCGGGCCCACCACGAGTGGTCGGGCGAACAGCGCGTGCGCCGAGATCGGGACGAGCAGCATCGCGTCGACCTCGGGCCACACCACCGGCCCGCCGGCGCTGAACGCGTGCGCGGTCGATCCGGTGGCGGTGGACATCACGACGCCGTCGCAGCCGAACGTGGACAGCGGGCGGCCGTCCACCTCGATCAGCACCTCGATCATCCGGGCCCGGTCGTCCTTCTCGACGGTGGCCTCGTTGAGCGCCCAGTCGGTGCGCAGCTCGGACTCCCCGGGCACCGCGATGGAGACGTCGAGCGTGGTGCGCTCCTCGACCTCGTAGTCGCGGGCCGCGAGGCGCCGGACTGCCTCGTGGATGTCCTCGCGCTCGCTCTCGGCGAGGAAGCCGACGTGCCCGAGGTTGACCCCGAGGATCGGGATGTCGGTGCCGCGGGTGACCTCGGCGGCCCGCAGGATCGTCCCGTCGCCGCCCAGCACGACGGCGATCTCCACGCCCGTGAGGTCGACGTCGTCGGCGTCGTGCACGATCTCGAAGCCGACCCGCTCGAGCTCGCGGATGGCCTCGTTGGTCGCCTGGACCGCCTCCTCGCGGCTGCGGTGGGTGACGATCAGTGCGCGGCGGTTCATGCGACTCCTCCGCTGGTCCAGGCGGTGCTCTCGCCGGTGGGGCCGGTTTTGACGGCGTGCTGGACGAGGGCCTCGAGGTCGCCGCCGGGCACGGTCCGGGTGGGGTCGCCGACGAGCCAGAGGAAGTACTCGACGTTCCCGCTCGGGCCCGGCAGCGGGCTCGGCACGACCGCTGCGGTGCGCAGGCCGAGCGTGGCGGCGGCCTCCGCGACGGCGATCACGGCCTGGGCCCGCTGCGCGTTGCTGCGCACGACGCCGCCCGAGCCGAGCCGTTCGCGGCCGACCTCGAACTGCGGCTTGACCAGCAGCAACAGGTCGGCGCCCGGCGCGGCGACGCCCACCAGCGCGGGCAGCACGAGGGCGAGGGAGATGAACGAGAGGTCGCCGACGACGAGGCCGGGCGCCGGGTCGAGGTCCCCCGGGCTCAGGTGGCGCACGTTGACGCCCTCGCGGACGGTCACCCGCGGGTCCGCGCGCAGCGCCGGGAGGAGCTGGTCGTGCCCGACGTCGACCGCGTGGACGTGCGCGGCACCGCGCCGGAGCAGCACGTCGGTGAACCCGCCGGTGGACGCGCCCGCGTCGAGGCAGGTCCGCCCCTTAATCCCCGGACCGACAGCGCCATGCAGGCCGAGCTCGTCCAGCGCGCCGGCCAGCTTGTGACCGGCCCGCGACGCGTACTCGGGGCCCGCGTGCGGGTCCTGCGCGACGGTGAGGACCTGACCGGCCTCGAACGGGGTCGCGCTCTTGACGGCGGTCGCGCCGTCCACGCTCACCCGGCCGGCACCGATCAGCTCACCGGCGTGGCGGCGCGAGCGGGCCAGCCCTTCGCGGACCAGTTCGAGGTCCAGTCGTACGCGTTGTGGCACCGCGCTACTCCTCGGTGTCCGCGAGGCGGTCCTGCAACGCGGTGTGCACGGCGTCGAAGGCGGCGACGTGCTCGCGAACGTGCTGCTGGGAAAGCTCGCCGAGGCGGGCGAGCGCCTCGTCGACCGCGGCGTCGCCCGTGGGTACGGCGTCGTCGGGGTCGTGGTTGTGAGCGTCGTGGTTGTCAGGGTCGTGGTTCCCGATCGTGCTCGGGACGTGCTCGTGCACGCGTGCTCCTCGTCCGTGGCGGATCCGTGATGCGGATCGATGGTGCCGGCAGCTGCCCACGCTACCGGGCGTCCGCGCGGATCAGGTCCCAGCGACCGGGAACTCGGGGACCGAGTCGGCCGCGAGCCGGCGACCGGCGTCGACCGCGGACCAGGCCGCGGCGCACGCCGAGCGGAGCAGGTCCAGGCGCCCGTCGGCGTCGTCGGCCGCGTGGTGCAGCTCGAGGCGGCCGTCGTGCACGCGCGCGGCGGCCCCGCGGGTGGCCCACCAGCCGCCGTCGGCCGCCTCGGGGGCGGGGTGCGCGACGAGCAGGCTGTACAGGTCGGCGCCGATGAAGTCCGGGCGTTCGGCCGGGATCGCGAGCACGTCGTCACGCCCGGAGTTCACGCCGGTGAGCACGTGCAGGCCGGGGTAGCCCGCGGCGCGCGCGCCGGCGAGGTCGGTGTCCAGCCGGTCGCCGATGACGAGCGGGCGCTCGGCGTCGGCGCGCTTGACCGCGAGCTGGAACATCGTGGGCGCCGGCTTGCCGGCGCTGTCGGGCGTCACGCCGGTCGCCGCCCGCACCGCGGCGACGAGCGCCCCGTTGCCGGGGGCCATGCCGCGCGCGGTCGGCAGGCTGAGGTCCATGTTGCTCGCGACGTGCCAGGACCCGCGCTGCACCGCGTACGCGGCCTCGGCGATCTGGGTCCAGCCGAGCTCGGGCGCGAAGCCCTGCGCGACGGCGTCCGGCTTGTCGTCCGCGGAGGTCACCACGACGAAGCCTGCGGCCTTCACCGCGGTGACGAGCCCCGCTCCCCCGACGACGAGCACCTTGGCACCCGGCGCCAGACGGGTCGCGAGGACCCCGGCCGCGGCCTGCGCCGCGGTCATCACGTCATCCGGATCGGCGGGGATACCCAGCCCGCTGAGCTGCGCGGCGACCGACTCGGGCTCGCGGGACGCGTTGTTGGTGACGAACACCAGGCGCATCCCGCGCTCCCGCGCGCCCTTCAGACCCGCGGCGGCGCCGTGAATGGGCTCGTGGCCCTTGTACGCGACGCCGTCGAGGTCGACGAGCGCGAGGTCGAACCGCTCGGCGAGCGGGACCTCGCAGGCGATCAGGCCACTCATGCGCGATCTTCCTGGTCGGACTTCGCGTCGACGACGGGCGCTGCCGGGTGCTCGTCAGCGCCGTCGCCGGCGCCGTCCTCGTCGAGGTCGAAGACGACGACGTCGCCCTCGGCCTCTTCCCCAGCAGCCTCGGACAGCTCGGCCGCCGAGAAGCCGGCGAGCGACGAGGCTGCGTCCTCGTGGCGGCCGAGCGCCTCGAGCGCGGCGGCCCGGGCCTGCGCGACGCGCACGGCGAGCACGCCGGTCACGTCACCGAGCTTGGCGAGCGCATTCTCGGCGAGGACCGCGAACGCGGCCTCGGGCTCACCGAGGTCGAGGCGGGCCCCGCTCGCGACGATGGCCAGCTCGATCGCGGGCGCACCCTCGAGGGTCGCGGCCTCCTCGGACGCGGCCAGGGCGAGTGCGCGCTCGGGACGTCCCAGGCCCCGCTCGCAGTCGGCCATGATCGCGAGGTGCTCCGAGGAGCCGTTCAGCCGGCGGACGGTGCGCAGCTCGCGCAGGGCCTCGGCGAAGCGCCCCGTGCGGTAGGCGGCCAGTCCGGCGGCCTCCCGCACGACGTCGACCCGCCCGGCACGGCGGACCGCCGCCTGGGCGTGGTCGTAGGCCAGCTCGGGGAAGGTGTCGAGCAGGCGGCCGGCCATCACGAGGTGGTGGCCGACGCCCTCGGCGTTCTCCTTGCTGAGGGTGCGCAGGCGGGCGCGGACCGCACGGTCGAGGTCGGAGAACTGGACGTCCTCATCGATCTCGGGAGCGACCACGCGGGCTGCCTCCGGGGACCGGGTCAGGCGGCGGTCGTCCGTGCTCGTCTCCGGGCGCGGGCTCGAGGAGTTGCCACGGGACTCGGCCGCGCCGCTGCTACGGCGGTCGCTCGAGGAGCTCGAGGGCCGGTCGGAGGAGGGACGCGACGAACGGTCCGGGCGGTCGGAGGTCCGGGGACGATCGGAGCGCTCCGGGCGGTCGCTCGAGCGGGGACGGTCCGAGCTGTCCGTGCGGGGACGGTCGGGGCGGTCCGTGCGGTCCGGGCGCTCGGGCCGGTCCGTGCGGTCCTGGGTGCGGGCGGGCTCGGTGCGGTCCTGCGTGCGCGGGCGCTCGACCCGCGTGCGGTCACCGCTCGCCTTGAAGTCCCGCGTCCGGGGCCGCTCCATGCTGGGAGGCGCGTCGCTCTCGTTGCGAGCACCCCAGCGCGGCAGCTCGGTGGGCTCGGTGGGCGCGGCGGCGTTCGCCGCGGCATCGGCCAGGTCGTTGGTACCCGTCTCCCCGCGAGCCTCGGCGTACGACGACGCCGGGTCGTAGGACGACGTGGTGGAGGCGTTGTACGACGGCGCCGAGTCGTAGGACGGCCGCTGACGGCTCTCCGAGCGATCCGGACGGCCCGCGCCGGTGTTCGGGCGCGAGGAACGATCGCCGCGGTCGTCCGTGCGCGGACGCTCAGTGCGGGGACGCTCGGTGCGCTCGGTGCCTTCGTTGCGGTCGCCGTAGCGCGGGCGCTCGGTCCGCGCCGCGTCGTTGGACCGGAACGGGGGACGAGATGCACCCGCGGGACGGTCCGGTCGGTCACCGGA
>NZ_DATCNW010000297.1:0-28513 GCF_036565025.1 Pengzhenrongella sp. | reverse complement strand
CAACGTCCGAGCGTTGACGTCCTATAGGACGTCAACGCTCGGACGTTGCGGGTTTGAGACAATGCGCAGGTGAGTCAGCGCAGCGTGATCCTGCTCGGATCGACCGGGTCCATCGGTACCCAGGCGATCGACGTCATCTCCCGGCACCCGGACCGGTTCTCTGTCACGGGGATCAGCGCGGGTGGCGCGAACCCCACCGAGCTGGCCCGGCAAGCGGTCGCGCTCGGGGTGCAGGCGGTGGCCGTCGCGGACCCCGCCGCCGCGCCTGCGCTTTTCGCGGCGATCGCGGAGGCTGCGTTCGCCGCGGGTCACACGTCCGCCGGGGTCGAGGTCCTCGCCGGGCCGGACGCCGCCACGGAGCTGGCCGGCCGCCCGGCCGACGTCGTGCTGAACGGGATCACCGGCTCGGTGGGCCTGCGGCCGACGCTCGCCGCGCTGCGTGCCGGCAGCACTCTCGCCCTGGCCAACAAGGAGTCGCTCGTCGTGGGGGGCTCGCTCGTCGCGGCCGCGCTGCAACGACCCGACCAGATCGTCCCGGTGGACTCCGAGCACTCCGCGATCGCCCAGGCGCTGCGCTCGGGGGCTTCCCGCGAGGTGCGTCGGCTGATCCTCACCGCGTCGGGCGGCCCGTTCCGGGGTCGCGTGCGCGCCGACCTCAAGCCGGTGACGCCCACCGAGGCGCTCGCCCACCCGACCTGGTCGATGGGTCCGGTGGTGACCATCAACTCCGCGACGCTGATGAACAAGGGCCTCGAGCTGATCGAGGCCCATCTGCTGTTCGGCGTCCCGACGAAGGACATCACCGTCGTCGTGCACCCGCAGTCGGTCGTGCACTCGATGGTGGAGTTCATCGACGGCTCGACGATCGCGCAGGCCTCCCCGCCCGACATGCGCCTGCCGATCGCGCTCGGCCTGTCCTGGCCCGAGCGGCTCGACGACGTCGCGGCCGCGTGCGACTGGACGGCGCCCCGCGAGTGGACTTTCGAGCCGCTGGACGAGGAGGCGTTCCCCGCCGTCGGGCTGGCGCGCGCCGCGGTCGCTGCGTCCGCGACCCACCCCGCGGTCCTCAACGCGGCCAACGAGGAGTGCGTGGCGGCCTTCCTCGCGGGCCGGATCGGCTTCCTCGAGATCGTGGACACCGTCGCCCGCGTGCTCGACGAGCACGACGGCGCCGCGCGCCCGGCCGACCTCACCCTCGAGCACCTCCTCGCCGCCGAGACCTGGGCCCGAACCCGCACCAACGAGCTCCTGGCCCGCACCTGACCCCGACGCCCCCGCCGCGCACCCCCAAAAGGGGGGAGGGGGCGCCGTCCGCCGGCGGGGCAGGCTTCGCGGCTGCGGCGGGCCGCTGGTTGCACCGCTGAGTGCATCGGATGTGCGCCCCCAGGCGCGCGTTTGGCGCAACCAGACCTGCAACGAGGCTGGCGACACGCCCTGCGACCGGGCTGGCAACCCGCGCTGCGACCCGCTCGCATTCAGGCCCGCGTCGGGCGTTCGGGTCTCAGTGCAGCCGTCTGTGCAGCGAGAGTGCACCCAGGGTGCACGTTCGATGCACTGACCGATGCACTGAGCATTCGAGTTACTGAGGTGAGGCCCCGCCCAGACCAGCGAGCCGTCAGTGGCCGGTGAGGGGGGCCAGGGCTCGGGCCAGGGCGCTGGGGCGCCGGGTGAGGCGCTCCTCGGCGTCGGCCATCGCGGCGACGCCCAGGCCGGCGTTGATGCCCAGCCAGCGGGCCGGTTCGGGCTCCCAGCGGGGGGAGCGGTGGTCGACCCACGGCAGGCGGGTGATCGCGCTGTCGTGGCCGGTGAGCAGGTCCGCGAGCGTGCGGCCGGCGAGGTTGGTCGTCGACAGGCCGTCGCCCACGTAGCCGCCCGCCCACGCGATCCCGGTCCGCTCGTCGAGCCCGACGCTCGCCTGCCAGTCGCGCGCGATGCCCACCGGACCGCCCCACGAGTGCGTGATCGCCGCGTCGGAGAGCTCCGGGAACAGGTCGACCAGCGCGTGGCGCAGGTGGGCGTGGATGCGGGCGTCACCGGCGAACGACGCGCCGATCCGCGAACCCCAGTGGTACGGCGAGCCCCGGCCGCCGAAGGCGATCCGGTCGTCGGCCGTGCGCTGGCCGTAGATGATCAGGTGCCGGTGGTCGTCGAAGGTCTCGTTGCGGGCCAGCCCGATCCGCTCCCAGACGTCGGCCGGCAACGGTTCGGTCGCGATCATCAGCGAGTACACCGGCACGACGTCGCGCCGGCTGCCCGCGAGCTGGGACGTCCAGGCCTCGGTCGCGCGCACCACGTGCTTGGCGCGCACCGTGCCGTGGTCCGTCACCACGGCCCGCGGCGACAGGCGCAGCGCCGTCGTGCCCTCCGCGATCGTGACCCCGCGGGACTCCACGACGCCCGCGAGGCCGCGGACGAGCCGCGCGGGCTGCAGCCGGGCGCAGTCCGGGGTGTACGTGGCGCCGGTCACGCGGGTCGCGCCGATCCGTGCGCGGGCGGTCGCGGCGTCCAGCAGGGCGACGTCGTCGCCCCAGCGCGCGGCGTCGTCGGCGTCGGCGTGCGCCCGCTCGAGCTGGGCCTGGGACCGGGCCATGCTGATCGTGCCGCCGTAGGAGAAGTCGCAGTCGATCTCCTCGAACGCGGCGACCCCGCCGACCTCGACGACCGTGTCGCGCATCGCCGCGCGCATCGCCCGCGCGGCCGCCACGCCGTGCCGGGACGCGATCGCGGCCGCCGACGTCGGGAAGAGCGCCGAGCACCACCCCCCGTTGCGACCGCTCGCGCCGAAGCCGGCCGTCTCCCGCTCGACGATCACGATGCGCAGCGCCGGGTCCGCCTCGGTGAGGTAGTAGGCGGTCCACAGCCCGGTCAGGCCGGCGCCGACGACGACGACGTCGGCCTCGGAGTCGCCGTCGAGCGGCGGGCGGTGCTCGAGCAGGTCGCCGTCGGTGGCCACCTGGTCGAACCAGAGGGAGGAGCGGTGGGAGTTCGTCATGTGCCCATCACAACACTCAAAGGTGCGTCCAGGCCTCGGACAGCACTCCGCGCAGGATCTGTTCGATCTCGTCGAACTCGGCCGGACCGCACGTGAGCGGTGGCGCGAGCTGGATCACCGGGTCGCCGCGGTCGTCGGCGCGGCAGTAGAGCCCGGCGTCGAACAGTGCGTGGGAGAGGAATCCGCGCAGCAGGCGCTCGCTCTCGTCGTCGTCGAACGTCTCGCGGGTCGCCTTGTCCTTGACGAGCTCGATCCCGTAGAAGTAGCCGTCCCCGCGCACGTCGCCGACGATCGGCAGGTCGAGCAGCTTCTCCAGGGTGCGGCGGAAGACGGGCGCGTTCTCGTGCACGCGGTCGGTGATCTTCTCCCGCTCGAAGATGTCGAGGTTGGTCAGCGCGACCGCCGCCGAGACCGGGTGCCCGCCGAAGGTGTACCCGTGGTTGAAGGTCGTCGTGCCGGACGCGAACGGCTCGAAGAGCCGGTCCGAGGCGATCATCGCCCCGATCGGGGAGTAGCCCGAGGTCATGCCCTTGGCACAGGTGATCATGTCCGGCACGTACCCCAGGTCTTGGCACGCGAAGATCTCGCCGATCCGCCCGAATGCGCAGATCACCTCGTCCGAGACGAGCAGCACGTCGTACTCGTCGCAGATCTCGCGGACCCGCTCGAAGTAGCCGGGCGGTGCCGTGAAGCAGCCGCCCGCGTTCTGCACGGGCTCGAGGAAGACGGCCGCCACGGTCTCGGGGCCCTCGAAGATGATGGCCTCCTCGATGCGGTCGGCCGCCCAGCGCCCGAACGCCTTGGGGTCATCCCGCAGGCCGACCGGGCCGCGGTAGATGTTCGTGTTGGGCACCTTGTGCGCGCCCGGGACGAGCGGCTCGAAATCGGCCTTCATCGCGGGGATCCCGGTGATGGACAGCGCGCCCTGGGTGGTGCCGTGGTACGCGATCGAGCGCGAGATCACCTTGTACTTCGTCGGCTTGCCCTGAAGCTTCCAGTACTGCTTGGCGAGCTTCCATGCCGTCTCGACGGCCTCGCCGCCGCCGGTCGTGAAGAAGACCCGGTTGAGGTCGCCCGGCGCGTGCTGCGCGAGGCGCTCCGCGAGGTCGATCGCGTTGGGGTGCGCATAGGACCACAGCGGGAAGAAGGCCAGCTCGGAGGCCTGCGCGCGGGCCCGTTCGGCCAGCTCGGCGCGCCCGTGCCCGACCTGCACCACGAACAACCCCGACAGCCCGTCGATGAGCTTGTGCCCGGTGTCGTCCCAGATGTGGTGGCCCTCGCCGCGCACGATGGTCGGCACCCCGCGGTCCCAGCCGCTCTGCCGCGTGAAGTGTCCCCACAGGTGGCGGCGCGCGGCGTTGTCGCGCGGGGTGCCTTGCGGAGTGACTGAGTGGGCGGCGGCGCTCATCGGAGCGAGTCCGTGAAACCCCTGGCTTTAGCCATGGGGAGGTAGGGGTGGTTCTGCTTGGTTAGCGACACGCTGGTTCCTTTCGGTCGAACGTCAGTGCTATCCGATATGGTGGGTTTATGCCCATCGAGACGGTTCGGTACACGTACCGTCTGCGCCCCGGTAAACGGGCCGAGGCCTCGCTGATCTGCGAGTGGAACCGGTGCCGGTTCTTGTGGAACGAAGCTGTTCACCAGTCGAAGGCCGGGCGCAAACCTACGTTCGGGACGCTGTCGAAGCTCCTGACCGAAGCTCGCCGTGCGCACGCTTGGTTGCGGGAGGGGTCGCAGGTCGCCCAACAGCAGACCGTGCGCGACTACGCCCGGAGCCTCGAGCACTCGTTCAAGGTCACGGGGCGCGGGCGACCGAAGTTCAAAGCATGGAAGAAGTCCCTGCCGTCCCTGGAGTACGCGACCAACGGGTTCACCGTGAGAGACGGGCGCTTGGTCCTCGCCAAGGGCGTCACCGTCCCGGTGGGGTGGTCCGGGGACCTGCCCTGCGATCCGACGAGCGTTCGCATCTTTCAGGACACGCTCGGGCACTGGTATGCGTCGTTCGTGGCGCGCCGCGACGCCAAGCGGGCGGCGGCCGCCCACGGTGGTATCGGTGTGGACTGGGGTGTCACCGCCACCGCGACCACCACGAACCCGGTGTTCGACCTGCCGCACTCTCAGCACCGCAAACGGTCCGCCGCGGCGCTCGCGAAAGCGCAGCGGCGCATGGCGCGCCAGCACCGCGCGAACCGGGCACAGTCCAACGGGTACGCCCGGGCGCGCCGCGAAGCGGCGGCCCTGCACAAGAAGGGCGCCCGGCAAGTTCAGTACGACGCGCGTATCTGGGCCAAGAGGATCGTCGAGGCCCACCAGTTGATCGCTGTGGAGGACTTCACACCGAGGTTCCTTGCAAAGTCCACTATGGCGCGCAAGGCCGCTGACGGCGCGATCGGCGCGGCGAAACGTGAGCTGATCTCCAGGGGTTTGCGGGCGGGCCGAGAGGTGGTGTTCGTTCAGCCCGCGTACACGACCATGACCTGCTCGAGGTGCTTTGCGAGAGCCAAGGGGCACCTCGACCTGGGTCAACGAACCTTCACGTGCTCGACCTGCGGCTTCACCGCGGGCCGGGACGTGAACGCTGCCAGGGTGATCCTGGCTGTGGCAGAACGGGGCCACACCAGCGTTGACGACGTAAGACACCTGCCACCACCCTCCGGGTTGGTTGCGGTTGCGGTCTGAGCTGGAAATCCCGGCGGATTCATCCGGGGGAACCGTTAACGGGTTCCCCAGTTGTAGAGCTGTTTGCGGAGCTTCAGGTAGACGAACGTCTCGGTGCCCCGAACATCGGGCAGGGCGCGGATCTTGTTGTTCAGGACGTCGAGCAGATGCTCGTCGTCCTCGCACACGACCTCGACCAGGACGTCGAAGCCGCCCGCGGTGATCACCACGTAGTCGACCTCGGGCAGGTCGGCGAGGGTGTCCGCGAGCGTCTCGAGGTTGCCCTCGCTCCGGATCCCGATCATCGCCTGACGGGTGAAACCGACCTGCAGCGGGTCCGTCACGGCGACGATCTGCACGACGCCGGACTCCACCAGCTTCTGCACCCGCTGCCGGACGGCGGCCTCGGACAGGCCGACCGCCTTGCCGATCGTGGCGTACGCGCGGCGACCGTCCTCCTGGAGCTGCTCGATGATCGCCTTGGAGGTGGCGTCCAGCGGAACTGTCGCGAACGGGCGCGAACGGGTGGCCATTCGACGATGGTCGCCTGCGCGGACGAGGAGTGCAAGCGATTCCGCAGCTTGATCGGGTGGAAACCGCCGATAACGGTGTTTCCACCACCCATGACCGTTGATTTCGGGGTGAAACCGGCTAGCCTGCGAAGCGCGGGCGTCCACCGGCGGCGACCCGCGTGCCCGGCTCGAAGGAGACCCGTTGTGACCGCCCCGACCACCGCCAGCACCCCGTTGCAGAACTTCATCAACGGCTCCTACCGGGACGCGGAGTCGGGTCGTACCGCCGAGATCGTGGACCCCAGCACGGGCCTGACCTACGCGGCGGCTCCGGTCTCCGGCACACCTGACGTCGACCGCGCGCTGAGCGTGGCCCGGACCGCGTTCGAGACGTGGCGCGAGACGACCCCGGGGGAGCGCCAGCTCGCGCTGCTGCGCATCGCGGACGCGATCGACGCGCGCGCCGAGGAGTTCGTCGCGGTCGAGTCGCGGAACACCGGCAAGCCGCTCGCGCTGACCGCCTCGGACGAGCTGCCACCGTCGAGCGACCACTTCCGGTTCTTCGCCGGTGCCGCGCGGCTGCTCGAGGGCGCAAGCGCCGGGGAGTACCTCAAGGGGTACACGTCCTTCGTGCGGCGCGAGCCGATCGGGGTGTGCGCCCAGGTCACGCCGTGGAACTACCCGCTCATGATGGCGGTCTGGAAGATCGCGCCGGCCCTCGCGGCGGGCAACACGGTCGTGCTCAAGCCGTCGGACACCACCCCCGCCTCGACCCTGCTGCTCGCCGAGATCGCGGCCGAGTTCCTGCCCGCGGGCGTGTTCAACGTCGTGTGCGGGGACCGGGACACCGGCCGCGCGCTGGTCGAGAGCAAGGTCCCCGACATGGTCTCGATCACCGGGTCGGTCCGGGCCGGCATGGAGGTCGCCGGCAGCGCGGCGCGCGACGTCAAGCGGGTGCACCTCGAGCTCGGCGGCAAGGCGCCGGTGATCGTGTTCGCCGACGCCGACCTGGCCGCCGCCGCGGCGGGCATCGCGGCCGGGGGGTACTACAACGCGGGGCAGGACTGCACCGCGGCGACCCGAGTGCTGGTGCACTCCTCGGTGCACGCCGACTTCGTCGCGGCGCTCGCGGAGCAGGCGAAGAGCCAGCGCACCGGGATGCCCGACGAGGACGGGATCGCCTTCGGCCCGGTGAACAGCGCGAACCAGCTCGCGCGCGTGACGGGCTTCCTCGACCGGCTCCCGGACCACGCCCGCATCCTCGCCGGCGGGCACCGCCAGGGCACCACCGGATTCTTCCACGAGGCGACCGTCGTGGACGGGCTCCGCCAGGACGACGAGGCGATCCAGACCGAGATCTTCGGACCGGTGATCACGGTCCAGACCTTCAGCGCGGAGGCCGAGGTGGTGGCCCTCGCCAACGGTGTCGAGTACGGGCTGGCCAGCTCGGTCTGGACGAGGGACCACGGCACCGCGATGCGGATGTCCCGCGCGCTGGACTTCGGCGTCGTGTGGATCAACACCCACATCCCGTTCGTCTCGGAGATGCCGCACGGCGGGTTCAAGCACTCCGGCTACGGGAAGGACCTGTCCAAGTACAGCCTCGAGGACTACACACGGATCAAGCACGTGATGACGTTCCTGGACGGCTGAGGGCGCCACGACTGCCGAGATCGACCGCCAATGTTGCGCTCGTGCAACGTTTTCGTTGCCATTGATGACACGGACCACGGATTGCTTGTGTTGAGGCGTGATCCGGTGCCAACATCCGAGGAACGGGCCGCGAACGGCGCGGCTCTTATCGTGTGCCCACTTCACAAGACCGGAGCCCAGAGATGACCCGTGCGCAGGACCTTCCCCGCGACCCTTTGATCCGCGCGCTGGTGCAGCTGGCCCGCACGTCGCAGCGCGAAGCGATCTCGCGCCGCACGGTGCTGACGGGCGCGGCCGGGATGGCCGGCATGGCGGCGTTCCTCGCGGCGTGCGGCACGGGTGGCGGCACGACCGGCACGACGAAGCCGTCGGCCAGCGCCGCGAAGGATGTCTCGGCCACCGACAAGAACGTCTTCTTCGCGAACTGGACCCTCTACCTCGACTACGACGACAAGACCCAGAAGTACCCCACCCTCGAGGCGTTCAAGAAGAAGACCGGCATCACCGCGCACTACGCCGAGGACATCGACGGCAACGAGACCTACTTCGGCAAGGTCCAGGGCCAGCTCGCGAACGGCCAGGACATCGGGCAGGACATCGTGGTGTTCACCGACTGGATGGCCGCGCGGATGATCCGCCTGGGCTACACCCAGGAGCTCGACCTGACCAAGATCCCGAACGAGAAGAACCTGCTCGAGCCCCTGAAGAAGGTCGACTTCGACCCGGGTCGCAAGCACTCCCTGACCTGGCAGTCCGGGCTCAGCGGTGTGGCATGGGCCAAGGACAAGGTGCCGGCCGGGATGAAGAGCGTCTCCGACCTGTGGGACCCCAAGTACAAGGGGCGCATCGAGGTGCTCGACGAGTTCCGGGACACCATCGGGCTGATCATGCTCGAGCAGGGCGTCGATCCCGCCTCGAAGTGGGGCGACAACGAGTTCCACGCGGCGCTGGACGTGCTCGACAAGCAGATCAAGTCCGGCCAGATCCGGCAGGTCAAGGGGAACTCCTACAAGGAGGACCTGATCTCGGGAGACGCCTTCGCCGTCATCGGCTGGTCGGGCGACATCACCCAGATCAACTTCGAGAACAACGACCGCTGGACGTTCGCCCTGCCGGATGCCGGCGGCATGCTGTGGAGCGACAACATGCAGGTCCCGATCGGCGCCACGCACAAGGCGAACGCCGAGACGCTGATGAACTACTACTACGACCCGGTGGTCGCCGCCCAGGTCGCCGCGTACGTCAACTACATCTGCCCGGTCCAGGGGGCGAAGGAGGCGATGGCCAAGATCGACCCGAGCCTGGTGGACAACACGCTGATCTTCCCCGACGAGGCGCTGCTGGCGAAGACGCACCCGTTCCGGTCCCTCACCCCCGCCGAGGAGACCAAGTACAACAAGGACTTCCTCACCGTGGTGGGCGCTTGATGGCTGGGGCGGACTCGGGTGCGGACCTCGAGCTCGCCCGGGTGACCAAGGAGTTCGGCTCATTCCTGGCCGTGGACGATCTGACGCTCACGGTTCCGTCCGGGTCGTTCTTCGCGCTGCTCGGCCCGTCCGGCTGCGGCAAGACCACGACCCTGCGGATGGTCGCGGGGCTCGAGCGCCCGACTGCGGGCTCGATCTCGATCGGCGGCACCGACGTCACCGACCGCAAGGCCTACCAGCGGCCGGTGAACACGGTCTTCCAGAGCTACGCGCTGTTCCCGCACCTGACCGTCCTGGAGAACGTCGCCTTCGGCCTGCGGCGCAAGCGGATGCCGGACGCCACGGCGCGCGCCGGGACGGGGCTGGACCTGGTCGAGCTGCGCCACCTGGCGGACCGCAAGCCGTCCCAGCTGTCCGGTGGCCAGCAGCAGCGGGTCGCGCTCGCCCGGGCACTGGTGAACAATCCCGCGGTGCTGCTGCTGGACGAGCCGCTCGGGGCGCTGGACCTCAAGCTGCGCCGCCAGATGCAGGTCGAGCTCAAGCGGATCCAGACCGAGGTCGGGCTGACGTTCGTGCACGTGACGCATGACCAGGAGGAGGCCATGACGATGGCCGACACGGTCGCGGTGATGAACGCCGGCCGGATCGAGCAGATGGGCTCGCCCGCCGAGCTGTACGAGCTGCCGCGGACCGCGTTCGTGGCGAACTTCCTCGGGCAGTCGAACCTGCTGCCGGGCACCGTCAAGGAGGTCCGGGACGGCTGGGTCGGGGTCGACGTCGGCGGTACCCAGGTCACGGTCCCGCAGGCCCGCGCGGTGAGCACCTCGGGCTCGGTCCTGGTGGGCGTGCGGCCCGAGAAGGTCCAGCTGCTCGGTCCCGGCGAGCAGGCGCCGGCCGGCGCGAACGTCGTCGGGCCGGGGACTGTCACGGATGTCTCGTTCACCGGCGTGAGCACGCAGTACCAGATCGAGATCGCCGGCCTGGGCACCCTCGGGGTGTTCGCCCAGAACCTGGCGGGCGGCGCGAGCGTCGCGTTCGGGGACCAGGTGCGCCTGGCCTGGGCGCCGAGCTTCACTTTCGGCCTGGACGGCGCGGACGACGCGTCGAGCGGGGTCGCGGACCTGGACCGCGACGTATGAGCGACACGACGACGCCTGAGCGGAGCCTGCGATGAGCATCGCCGCAGCGCTCGGCACCGAGGCCGCGACCGGCCCGGTCGGCGGCGCACCGCACGCCCGGCCCGCGGTACGCGCCCGCAGCGGCGCGTACCTGCTCCTGCTGCCGGGGCTCGCCTACCTGGTCGTGTTCTTCGTGCTGCCGGTGGTCTCGCTGCTCGCCACGTCGCTGTACGTGCCCGTCCCGGGCGGCGACATCGGGCAGTTCCAGCCGGCGCTGCACTGGCAGAACTACCCCGCGGCGATCTCGCAGTTCTGGCCCGAGCTGCTGCGATCGTTCGTCTTCGCGCTCATTGCGACCGTCGCGTCGCTGCTCATCGGCTACCCGATGGCCTACATGATCGCGGTGCGGGCGCGCGGGCGGGCCCTGCTCCAGGGCCTGCTGCTCGTGCTGCTGATCGCCCCCTTCTTCACCAGCTTCATCCTGCGCACCGTGGCGTGGAAACAGATCCTGGCCGACGACGCGTTCGTGGTGACCGCCATGAAGTGGCTGCACGTGCTCCCGCCGGACGGGCGGCTGACCGCCACCGCGTTCGCGGTCGTCGCGGGGCTCACGTACAACTTCCTGCCGTTCATGGCGCTGCCGATCTACGCGAGCCTGGAACGGCTCGACACGCGCCTGATCGAGGCCAGCGGCGACCTGTACGCGAGCGGCCCGACGACGTTCTGGCGCGTGACCATGCCGCTGTCGATGCCCGGGGTGGTCTCGGGCACCCTGCTGACGTTCATCCCGGCGTCCGGCGACTACGTGAACTCGAGCCTGCTGGGCAACCCCCGGAGCACCGCGATGATCGGGCAGATCGTCGACTCGCGGTTCTTCCGGGTCGTGGACTACCCGACGGCGTCGGTCCTGTCCGTGGTGCTGATGGTGGCGATCCTGATCCTCGTGGCGCTGTACATCCGGCGCGCCGGCACCGAGGACCTCGTATGAGCGCGCCCGCCGTGGCTCTCGCGCCGCCCGCCCGACGGCGGCGGTTGCTCTCGCTGGGCGACTCGATCGTCCCGGTGTTCGCCACGCTCGCGTTCGCCTACCTGCTGGTGCCGATCGCCTACACGGTCGCGTTCTCGTTCAACAACGCGGGCAAGTCGAACCTCGTGTGGCGCGGGTTCACGCTGCACGCCTGGCGGAACCCGTGCGGTGCACCCCAGGTCTGCCAGTCGCTGGTCAACTCGCTCACCGTCGGGACGATCGCGACGGCGGTCTCGACGGTGCTCGGCACGCTGATCGCCCTCGCGCTGGTCCGGTTCAAGTTCCGCGGGCGCGCGGCGGCCAACCTGCTGATCTTCCTGCCCATGTCCACGCCCGAGGTGGTGCTCGGTGCGGCGTTGCTGGCGCAGTTCCTGTCGCTGCGCGTGAACCCGGGGTTCGGCACGGTCGTCGTCGCGCACATCATGTTCTGCATCTCGTTCGTCGTCGTCACGGTCAAGGCGCGCGTCGCGAGCCTCGACCCGGCGCTCGAGGAGGCCGCCGGGGACCTGTACGCCTCGGAGTGGCTCGCGTTCTGGAAGGTCACCTTCCCGCTGCTCATCCCGGGCATCGCGGCCGCGGCCCTGCTCGCGTTCTCGCTCAGCTTCGACGACTTCATCATCACGAACTTCAACTCCGGCAGCTTCACCACGTTCCCGAAGTTCGTCTACGTCTCGGCGACCCGCGGCATCCCGCCGCAGGCGAACGTCATCGGCTCGCTGATGTTCTTCGTCGCCCTCGTCCTGGTGCTCGCGGTGCAGGTCATCGGGGCGGCCCGGCGGCGCAAGGCCGCGTCGCTGACCTGAAGCTCGAACGAGAAGGAGAAACCGTGCGGATCCTGGTGGTCGGCAGCGGCGGGGTGGGCGACGCGGTCGCCCGGATCGCCGCGCGCCGCAAGTTCTTCGAGCGGATGGTCGTCGCGGACTTCGACCCGGAGCGGGCCGCGCGCACGACCCGCGCCGCGAACGCCGGCGACACCACGTACCCACCGGCCCCGCGGTTCGTCGCGGCCCAGGTGGACGCGTCCGACCCCGCCGCGGTCACCGCGCTCGCACGCGAGCACGGCGCGACGCACGTGCTCAACGCCGTGGACCCGCGGTTCGTGATGTCGATCTTCACCGGCGCGCTCGCGGCCGGCGCGGACTACCTCGACCTCGCGATGTCGCTGTCGAGCCCGCACCCCACCCAGCCGCACGAGCGCACCGGCGTCAAGCTCGGCGACGCGCAGTTCGCGGCCGACGACGCGTGGCGCGCCGCGGGCCGACTGGCGCTGCTCGGGATCGGCGTCGAGCCTGGCCTGTCGGACGTGTTCGCGCGGTACGCCGTCGACCACCTGTTCAGCGAGGTGCACGAGCTCGCCGTGCGCGACGGCGCGAACCTCGAGGTCCTCGACGACGACGGCGAGCCGGTCTTCGCCCCGACATTCTCGATCTGGACCACGATCGAGGAGTGCCTCAACCCGCCCGTGATCTGGGAGGCGGAACGAGGCTGGTACACCACCGCGCCGTTCAGCGAGCCGGAGATCTTCGAGTTCCCGGGCGGTATCGGGCCGGTCGAGTGCGTGCACGTCGAGCACGAGGAGGTGCTCCTGATGCCGCGCGTCCTGCCGGCCCGGAAGGTGACCTTCAAGTACGGGCTCGGCGCGGAGTTCATCGGGGTGCTGCGCACGCTGCACACCCTCGGGCTGGACAAGACCTCGCCGGTGCGGGTCCGGTCGGTCGACCCGGCCGCGCCGGGTGCGGTCGCGGTCAGCCCGCGCGACGTCGTGGCCGCGGTGCTGCCCGACCCCGCGACCCTGGGGGCGCGGATGCGCGGGGTGACCTGCGCGGGGGTCCTAGTGACCGGGCTCGGCACCGATGGCCGGCCGCGGGAGGTCTACCTGCACCACCTGGTGGACAACGCGTGGTCGATGGCCGAGTACGGCGCGCAGTGCGTGGTCTGGCAGACGGCGGTCAACCCCGTCATCGCCCTCGAGCTGCTCGCGGGCGAGGTCTGGTCCGGGGTGGGCGTGCAGGGGCCCGAGGCGTTCGACGCCGTGCCGTTCCTGGAGCTGCTCGGGGCGCCCGAGCCGGCCGGGTACGGGTCGCCGTGGGCTCTGCAGGAGCGCACCCCGCTGTAGCGCTCCGGCCCAGCGGTCTCGCTAGTCGACGATCCGCGCGGTGGCCGCGGCGAAGGCGGCGGTGTGGGCGTCCACGTCGGCCGCGGTGGTCGCCGGGCTCATCAGGGCCATGTTGTGGAACGGCGTGAGCAGCACGCCCCGGTTGAGGGCCTGCAGGTGCAGGTACTGCTGGAGCGGGAAGTCGTCCGCGGCGGCGGCCTGCGCCCCGTGCCGCGGCGCGGTCGGGGCGAACGCGTACTCCGCGCGCGCGCCGAGCTGGGTGACGTGCCACGGCAGGCCGACGTCGGCCAGCACGCCCCGCACGCCGGCGGTCCAGCGGGCCGCGAGGGAGATCATGGGCACGAACGCGTCGTCGGTCAGCACCTCGGTGAGCGTCGCGCGCACGGCGGCCAGCGAGAGCGCGTTGCCGGCCAGGGTGCCGCCGATCCCGCCGATGTCGATGTCCTCCAGCTGCACGCTCGCCGTGATCCGGGCGGCCAGCTCGCCGGTGACGCCGAACGCGGCCGCGGGGATGCCGCCGCCGATCGTCTTGCCCACGACGACGGCGTCCGGCTCGAGGTCCCAGGCGCGCACCGCCCCGCCGGGACCGACGCACAGCGTGTGCGTCTCGTCGAGGATCAGCACCGTGCCGGCGGCGCGGGTGAGGTCGCGCAGCGCGGCGTGGAAGCCGGCCTCGGGCGCCACGATGCCGATGTTGGTCATCGCCGGCTCGGCCAGCACGGCGGCCACGTCGCCGCCTCCCAGGGCCGCGGCGAGCGCGGGGACGTCGTTGAACGGAACGACGACGGTGGTCTCCCCGGGCGGGACCGGCGCGCCGATGTTGCCGCGCCGGGCCACGACGGCGCCGTCGTCGTCCAGGGTCGCGAACGTCTCGTCGACGCTGCCGTGGTAGCAGTAGTCGAAGACGAGCACCTTGGGGCGGCCCGTGACGTGTCGGGCGTACCGGATGAGGTGCCGGTTCGCGTCCGTGGCGGACAAGGTGAACTGCCACTGCGTGACCGGCGTCGGCCCACGCCCGAACCGGCGCGTCAGCTCGGCCGCGACGGCGGCGCCGTCGGCCGTCGGCAGCATCGCGGTCATCCCGCGGCCGGCCTGGCGGCGGACGGCGGCGACCGTGGCGGCGGGGGAGTGCCCGCACATCGCGCCGGTGTCGCCGAGGCACAGGTCGACGTGCTCGAGGCCGTCGGCGCAGGTGAAATGCGCGCCGCCGGCCTCCTCGACGTGGACCGGGAAGGCGCCGGGCCATTTCGCCATCCAGGACATCGGGACGCCGAGCGGCATGTGCGCCCGGCCGCGGGCGGCCAGGTCCGCGCAGCGGGGGTGTGCGCCGATGAACCGGACCTGCTCCTGCGTGACGGCCTCCGCGAGGGCGCCGCGGTCGACGCTCGCCACGGCCCTACCCCTGCCCGCCGACGACGGCCCCGGTGACGACCGACTCCAGGACGTCGAGCGCGTCGTCGAGCAGGCCGGCCGTGATGACGAGCGGCGGCAGGAAGCGCAGCACGTTGCCGAACGTGCCGCAGGTGAGCACGATGACCCCGCGCTGGGCGCACTCGCGCGCGATCCGGGCCGTCTCGGCGGCGTCGGGCTCGAGGGTGCCCGGGCGTACCAGCTCGATGGCGAGCATCGCGCCGCGCCCGCGGACCTCCGCGATCGCGGGGGTGCGTGCCGCCAGGGCCCGCAGCCGCGGCACCATGCGCGCCTCGATCGCGCGTGCGGCGCCCGCGAGGTCCGCGCTCTCGTACAGCTCGATGGCGGCGAGCGCCGCGGCGCACGCCACCGGGCTGCCGCCGAACGTGCCGCCGAGGCCGCCGCCGTGTACCGCGTTCATGAGCTCGGCGCGTCCGGTGACCGCCGCGAGCGGCAGCCCGCCCGCGATGCCCTTGGCCATGGTCACCAGGTCCGGCACGACGCCCTCGTGCTCGCACGCGAACATGGTTCCGGTCCGGGCGAAGCCGGTCTGGACCTCGTCGGCCACGAACACGATCCCGTTGGCTCGCGCCCACGCGGCGAGCGCCGGCAGGAAGCCTGGCGCGGGCACCACGAAGCCGCCCTCGCCCAGGATCGGCTCGATCACCAGGGCCGCGACCTGGTCCGCGCCGACCTGCTTCTCGATCACCGCGATCGCCCGCGCGGCGGCGTCGGGCCCGCTGATCGCTGCGGGCTCGCGCAGCGGGTAGGAGACGGGGGCGCGGTAGACCTCGCCCGCGAACGGCCCGAAGCCGGTCTTGTACGGCATGGCCTTGGCCGTCATCGCCATCGTCAGATTCGTGCGGCCGTGGTAGGCGTGCTCGAAGACGACGACCGCGTCGCGGCCGGTCGCGCGGCGCGCGATCTTGACCGCGTTCTCGACCGCCTCGGCGCCGGAGTTCACGAGCATCGAGCGCTTGTCGTGGTCGCCGGGCGTGAGCCGGGCGAGGGCCTCGCAGACCGCGACGTACTCCTCGTACGGCGTGATCATGAAGCAGGTGTGCGTGAAGTCCGCGGCCTGGCCGGCGACGGCCGCGACGACCGCGGGCGCCGCGTTCCCGACCGAGGTGACCGCGATGCCCGAGCCGAGGTCGATGAACGTGTTGCCGTCGACGTCCTCGAGCACGCCGCCACCGGCGCGCGCGACGTAGACCGGCAGCGTGCTCGTGACGCCGCCGGCCACCGTGGCGGCCCGCCGGGCCGCCAGCTCGAGCGATCTCGGTCCCGGGACGGCGGTGACGAGCCGGCGGACCTGGGCCAGGTCCGGGGCCGCGAGCGGGCGGGTGTCGGAGTCGGAGGTCATCCTCCGACAATGCCACCACCGGGGAGGTTCGGGAGGGATGAGCAGTGGAGGCTTTCAGCCAACTTTCAGCGTTCCGGGGGATGATGGTCGCCCTCGCACAGCGCGGTCTTCTCTGCGCGCACGGATCGGAGACGGATGAACTACCTGGTGGGCGTGCTGGTGTTGTTCGTTGGGCTGCTCGCGTCCATTGCGCTGCACGAGGTCGGGCACATGCTGCCTGCCAAACGGTTCGGCGTGCGGGTCAGCCAGTACATGGTGGGCTTCGGCCCGACCCTGTGGTCACGCATCCGCGGCGAGACCGAGTACGGCGTCAAGGCGATCCCGCTCGGCGGGTACGTGCGCCTCGTTGGGATGTACCCGCCGCCGGACGCGGTCGGGAACCCGCCCGTGAAGGGCTGGCTCGGCCGGGTCGCGCAGGAGGCGCGCGTCGCCAGCCACGAGGAGATCCACCCGGGCGAGGACCACCGGGCGTTCTATCGCCTGTCCACCCCCAAGAAGCTGATCGTCATGCTCGGCGGGCCGGTGATGAACCTGGTGATCGCCGCCGTGCTGCTCACCGTCATGCTGGTCGGGATCGGTCAGCCGACCGCGACGTCGACGGTGGCGTCCGTGACGGGCTGCGTGCCCGCGGCCGGTGCCACGAAGTGCGCGGCCGGTGATCCGCAATCGCCGGCGGCCGTCGCCGGGCTCGTCGCGGGCGACGTCGTGACGAAGTTCGACGGTGTCGCGATCTCCTCGTGGTCCCAGCTCTCCGACCTGATCCGGGCCACCGGCGGCGGTGCGGTGCCGATCGTCGTCACACGGGACGGCGTCGAGCGCTCGCTCACGGTGACTCCGGTGCGCGTGCCGCGGCCGGTTGTCGACGCAGCGGGCAAAGCGGTGCTGGGTAAGGACGGCAGGGCGCTCACCAAGCCGGGGGGATTCCTCGGCATCGGTCCGAAGATCGTTCTGGAGGGCCAGCCGTGGTCCACCGTGCCGCAGTCCCTCGGTTCCGCTCTGGTCGGCACGGTAAAGATCGTGGCCACGCTGCCCGCCCGCGTCGGCGACGTAGCGCGATCCGTGTTTGGGTCCGCGCCGCGCGCTCAGGACTCAGTGATCGGTATCGTCGGCATGGGGCGGATCGCGGGCGACATCACGGCCGGCGGCGGCGGCGACTTCGGGCTCACCGGCGTGGTCCAGGGAATGCTCAGCCTGCTGTTCTCCCTCAATCTCAGCCTGTTCGCCCTCAACTTGATCCCCTTGGTGCCGCTCGACGGCGGCCATGTCGCGAGCGCCCTGTGGGAGGGCGTGCGCCGACAGGCCGCGCGGCTGCGCGGGCTGCCCCGACCGCGCCCGGTCGACGTCGCCCGCATGATGCCGCTGGCCTACGGCATGTTCGTGCTGCTCGCCGGCGTCGGCTTGCTGCTCATCTACGCGGACATCGTGCGTCCGGTCACCCTGTGAGCACCTGTCCGCCGGAGAGAGGGATACTTCCATCGTGAGTACAGCGATCAATCTCGGTATGCCGGAGGCGCCAGCCCCGGTCCTGGCCCCCCGTCGACCCACCCGCAAGATCAAGGTCGGCAAGGTCGACGTCGGGGGTGACGCCCCGGTCAGCGTGCAGTCGATGTGCACCACGCAGACCACCGACATCGACTCGACGCTGCAGCAGATCGCCGAGCTGACAGCGGCGGGCTGCGACATCGTGCGCGTCGCCGTGCCGACCCAGGACGACGCCGACGCGCTGGCGACCATCGCGCGCAAGTCGCAGCTGCCGGTGATCGCCGACATCCACTTCCAGCCCAAGTACGTCTTCACCGCGATCGACGCGGGCTGCGCGGCCGTCCGGGTCAACCCCGGCAACATCCGCAAGTTCGACGACCAGGTCAAGCAGATCGCGCGCGCCGCGACCGACGCCGGGGTCTCGATCCGGATCGGCGTCAACGCAGGCTCGCTGGATCCGCGCCTGCTCGCGAAGTACGGCAAGGCCACGCCCGAGGCGCTGGTCGAGTCCGCGGTGTGGGAGGCGTCGCTCTTCGAGGAGCACGGCTTCCGCGACTTCAAGATCTCCGTCAAGCACAACGACCCGGTCATCATGGTGCGCGCCTACGAGCTGCTCTCCGAGCGTGGCGACTGGCCGCTGCACCTCGGGGTCACCGAGGCCGGCCCGGCGTTCCAGGGCACGATCAAGTCCGCGACCGCCTTCGGTGCGCTGCTCAGCAAGGGCATCGGCGACACCATCCGGGTCTCCCTGTCGGCCCCGCCGGTCGAAGAGGTCAAGGTCGGGATACAGATCCTGCAGTCGCTCAACCTGCGTCCCCGCAAGCTCGAGATCGTCTCCTGCCCGTCCTGCGGGCGGGCCCAGGTCGACGTCTACTCGCTCGCCGAGCGGGTCGCGGCCGGGCTTGAGGGGCTCGACGTCCCGCTACGCGTCGCTGTCATGGGCTGCGTCGTGAACGGCCCGGGCGAGGCTCGCGAGGCGGACCTCGGCGTCGCGTCCGGCAACGGCAAGGGACAGATCTTCGTCCGCGGCCAGGTCATCAAGACCGTGCCCGAGGCGATGATCGTGGAGACTCTGATCGAGGAGGCGATGCGGATCGCCGAGTCGATGGAGCCGGTCGAGTCCGCGCCCCCGGTCGTCACCGTTTCCTGACCCGGGATACCCGATCGGCTCGTATGCACACAACTCCCAGGTCCGGGGGCCATAATTCACCCATGGCACGATGGCGTGGGTCCACCCTCAGCGTGACCGCCACCGGCGCGCGCGTGCTGGATGACGACGACCTCGGGGCCGCCGCGGCGCTGTGCGCAACGGTGCCGGTCGAGTCCGTGCTCGCCGCGAACCGGATCGAGGCGGTCGTTCGCTCCGGGCTGCGCTCCTCCGGCGGCCAGCTCTGGGGTTTCGAGCAGGGCGGTGAGCTGCTCGCCGTGTGCTGGGCGGGCGCGAACCTCGTCCCCGTCGTCCCGGCCGGCGCGAAGGGTGCGTTGAACGCCTTCGCGGTGCTCGCCAGGGCTCAGGGGCGCCAGTGCTCCTCGATCGTCGGGGAGGCGGACGCCGCCCTCGGCCTGTGGGCGCGCCTGTCCGACGTGTGGTCGCGCCCCCGCGAGATCCGTGCGAACCAGCCGTCGCTGGTCATCGATCACGCACCGCTGGTCGAGCCCGACCCGCTCGTGCGCCGCTCGCGCACCTCGGAGTACGAGCTCGTGCTGCCCGCGTGCGTCGCCATGTTCGCGGAGGAGGTCGGCTACTCCCCGGCGTCGGGTCCCAACGGGCCGTACGAGACCAGGGTCCGGTCGCTCATCGCCGAGGACCGCTCGTTCATCCGGCTGGTGCGCGGGGCGCGCGGCCCCGAGGTGGCCTTCAAGGCCGAGCTCGGCGCGGTCGCCGTCGGCGTCGCGCAGGTCCAGGGCGTCTGGGTCGCACCCCAGCACCGCGGCCAGGGCCTCTCCGAGACCGGCATGGCCGCCGTGGTGGAGGCGACCCGCAACGAGGTGGCCGACACCGTCTCCCTCTACGTCAACGACTACAACACCAAAGCCCTAGCGGCCTACCGCCGAGTTGGCTTCCGCCAAGTAGGCACCTACGCCACAGTCCTCTTCTAACCCCCACCCGTCGTCCCTGTTCCGCCCGCTCCGGTCCCTGCGCCGCAAACTGCGCACATCCGTGCCGGCTGCGCACATCCGATGTGCGCACTTGTCGCGGATGTGCGCAGTTCTTGGCCCGAAATCGGATCTTCACCTCGCAAGTGCTGCTTTTAGGCGGTTTGCCAGGGAGTGCGGGTGCTGGAGGTCGGGGGTGGTCCAGCGCACGATCGACAGGCCAATGCCGCGCAGGCGGTCCTCCCGTACCTTCTCGGACCACAGGACATCCTCGGGAGCGCGTCCCGTCGGGTTCGCGCGGCCGTACTTGACCCGGCCGTCGAACTCGCCCACCGTCTGCTGGTCGGGCCACCAGAAGTCCGAACGCCCAATCAAGCCTGAACTGTCGAAGAACTCTTGTTGACGTTCGGGCCGGATGATCCCGAGACGGTCGAGCACCACGGCTGACCAGGACTCGCCCGGACTCTCCGACGCGCCGTCAGCCAGTTCGACGCACCGACGCGCGCGCTCGATCCCGCGACATCCCTTCAGCGTGTCGACGACGGCGCGCAACTCGTCCGTGCTCGTGAGGCCCCGCCGCAGGGCGGCGTCGGCAGCGACGACCCCTGCCTCGAGGGTCATCAATCGCGCCGTGTCCAGCGCCGCACGGGCCGCGCGAACGGTGGCGGTTCCGGCGACAGTGGCGAGCTGATCGGCGGGCACCTCGCCGACGGGGATTCCGAGCCCCCGAGCCGATCGCCCACCGGGATACGCCCTGGCGACGTGGACGAGCCGCGGCGGCGCGCCGAGCAGCGGCAACCCGTGCAGGACGACGGCGGCCGGGCCGGCGATCACGGGAGGATCGGAAACATGTCGGCGGGTGTCGGCGAAGGCCAAGACGGTCGCGAGGTATCGGGCATCGGAGTACACCGGGCCGCTCGGGAGCCGATACGCACCACGAAAGATCCGCTCGAGCTCGCCCCGCCGACGCAGCGTCCGGATATCACCGTCGCTGAGTGCGGCGGCAGCCAGGTCTTCGTGCAGGACGGTCGCTCCTGCCTCGACGCCGAGCGTCTGCGCCAGACCGGGGACGGTGTTCTCGGATGCCATCGCGTGATCGTGCCGCCCCTGGCCCGTGCCGGCATCTCCCGCCCTCGCGACCTGTGCACGCGAGCGCGACCGTCATGTCTGTGGTCGGTTGCGCGCCCGTCTGCCGTGCGCCCGAGGTTCGCTCGGTCGACCACCCGGCGCAATCGCCGCAGACTGCGCACATCGGTGCGGCCTGCGCACATCGGATGTGCGCAGTCTGCATGGATGTGCGCAGTCTGCGGTCTGAGCGCCGAGCGCTCACCGCCGCCGGGCCGCCGGCCGGACCGCCGGCCGGGCCGCCGGCCGGGCCGCCGGCCCCGTCGTCGTCGGACGGAAACGTACAGGCTGCGCACATCGGTGCTCACTGCGCACATCGGATGTGCGCAAGATGCACCGATGTGCGCAGTCTGCGGCGCGGGACGGCGGGCGCCCGGTGGGGACGACGGAAGGCGGGGACTGGGCGGGGACCGGGCGGAACGGGGGTGAGCGGGGCGGGGTCAGCGCAGGAGGCGGCTTAGGCGGCGGTCTGCTAGGGGGTGGCCGCCCGTTTGGCAGGTGGGGCAGTACTGGAGGGAGCTGTCGGCGAAGCTGACCTCGTGGACGGTGTCGCCGCAGGGGACGCCGTTCCAGCCGGGGCAGAGCGCCCCGGTGCGGGCGTGCACGCGCATCCCGCGCCGCTTGGCGTCCTTGAGCTCGGCGGCCGGCTTGCCCGACGACGCGGCGACGGCCTCGGCGAGCACGTCGAGGATCGCGGTGTGCAGGGCGGCGGTGCGCGGCGCGTCGAACGAGCGGGTCAGCGCGAACGGGCTCATCCGGGCCGCGTGCAGGATCTCGTCGGAGTAGGCGTTCCCGATCCCGGCGATCACCGACTGGTCGCGCAGCAGGCCCTTGACCTGTTGGTTGTGGGCGTGCAGCAGCTCGGCGAGCCGCTGCACGGTGAACTCCGGGCCGAGCGGCTCGACGCCGAGGGTCGCGATCGCCCGGACCTCGCCGGGGTCCATGACCACGTGCACGGCCAGCCGCTTGCGGGTCCCGGCCTCGGTGAGGTCGAAGCCCGCGCCGTCGTCGAGCCGCACCCGCAGGGCGAGCGGGGAGGTGCTCGGGCGCACCGGCGTCGTCGGCACCCTGTCGTACCAGCGCAGCCAGCCCGCCCGGGCGAGGTGGAAGACCAGGTGCGGCCCGGCGTCGTCGGGCGGGCGAGCGGCCCCCGGCGGCGTCTCGACGGCCCCGGCGGGCCCCACCGGACCGGTACCCAGGTCGAGCCACTTTCCGTGCCGCGCGACCCCCGTCAGCGGGCGCCCGAGCAGGTCGCCGGGAGCCGGCGAGAAGGTCTTCAGCGCACTGATCGCGCCGACGTCGGCGGTCGCCACGACACGCCCGACCGCACGCTCGCGCAGGAAGCGCGCGAGCGCCTCGACCTCCGGCAGTTCGGGCACCCGCCCATCGTGGCGCACCGGGGCGAACTCCGCGGCGAAAGGGTGCGGCGAAACCGGGTCTGCGCCGCCAGTAGGCTGGCGCCCATGCTCTTGCGGATGTCTACCCTCTTTGTGCGCACTCTCCGGGAAGATCCGGCCGATGCCGAGGTGGCTAGCCATCGACTATTAGTGCGCGCGGGCTACATCCGCCGGTCTGCGCCCGGCATCTACACCTGGCTCCCGCTGGGGCTGCGCGTGCTGCGCAAGGTCGAGGCAGTCGTGCGCGAGGAGATGGACGCCGCGGGCACGCAGGAGGTCCATTTCCCGGCGCTGCTGCCCAAGAAGCCGTACGAGGTGACCGGTCGCTGGAC
The DNA here is from genome assembly GCF_036565025.1 of Pengzhenrongella sp. Lineage (NCBI taxonomy): Bacteria > Bacillati > Actinomycetota > Actinomycetes > Micrococcales > Pengzhenrongella > Pengzhenrongella sp. The sequence continues at coordinate 5,804 of NZ_DATCNW010000297.1, read as the reverse complement.
CGAGTACGGGCCGAACATCTTCCGCCTCAAGGACCGCAAGGGCGACGACTACCTGCTCGCGCCGACCCACGAAGAGGCGTTCACGCTTCTCGTGAAGGACCTGTACTCCTCCTACAAGGACCTGCCGCTCTCGCTGTACCAGATCCAGACCAAGTACCGCGACGAGGTGCGCCCCCGCGCCGGCCTGATCCGCGGCCGCGAGTTCATCATGAAGGACGCCTACTCCTTCGACGTCGACGACGAAGGCCTCGAGGCCTCCTACGAGAAGCAGCGCAACGCATACCGCCGGATCTTCACCCGGCTCGGGCTCGACTTCGTGATCGTCGCGGCCACCTCCGGCGCCATGGGCGGTTCGCGCAGCGAGGAGTTCCTCACCCCGACCGCGATCGGCGAGGACACCTACGTGCGCTCGGCCGGCGGCTACACGGCCAACGTCGAGGCCGTCACGACGACGACGCCGCCCCCCGTCGCGTTCGACGACGCCCCCGCGGCGCACGTCGAGGACACCCCGGACACCCCGACGATCGACACGCTCGTCGAGGCCGCGAACAAGCGGTTCCCGCGCGACGACCGGCCGTGGACCGCCGGGGACACGCTCAAGAACGTCGTGCTCGCGCTCGTCCAGCCGACCGGGAAGCGCGAGCTGCTCGTCGTCGGGCTGCCGGGGGACCGCGAGGTCGACCTGCGCCGGCTCGAGGCGTCGGTGACCCCGGCGGCAGTCGAGGCCGCGAGCGAGGCGGACCTCGCTAAGCGCCCCGAGCTGGTCCGCGGCTACATCGGACCCGCGGCGCTCGGGGAGAACGCCCCGACCGGCGCCGACGGCGTCTCGCTCGGCGTGCGGTACCTGCTCGACCCGCGCATCTCCATCGGCACCCGCTGGATCACCGGCGCGAACGCTCCCGGCAAGCACGTGTTCGACCTGGTCGCCGGGCGGGACTTCGTCGCCGCGGGCCAGGACGGCGCCGCCAACACGGTCGAGGCCGCGAACGTCCGGGCCGGCGACGAGGCCCCCGACGGGTCCGGGCCGCTCGAGCTCGCGCGCGGGATCGAGATCGGTCACATCTTCGCGCTGGGCCGCAAGTACGCCAAGGCCCTCGGCCTGAGCGTGCTGGACCGCAACGGCAAGGCCACCACGGTGACCATGGGCTCCTACGGCATCGGCGTCTCGCGCGTGCTGGCCGCGCTCGCCGAGGCGCACCACGACACCGCCGGGCTCGCCTGGCCGGCCCAGATCGCCCCGGCGCACGTGCACGTCGTCGCCACTGGCAAGGACCCGGCCGTGTTCGAGGCCGCGCAGTCGCTCGCGTGCACGCTGTCGGGTCGCGGCATCGAGGTGCTCTACGACGACCGGTTCAAGGTCTCGCCCGGCGTGAAGTTCGCCGATGCCGAGCTGCTCGGGGTGCCGCTCGTCGTCGTCGTCGGCCGGGGCCTGGCCGAGGGCGTCGTCGAGGTCCGGCCGCGGCGTGCGAGCGAGGACGGACCGGGCGCCGAGCAGGTGCCGGTCGCGGAGGCGCCCGACCGGGTCGCCGAGCTCGTGGACGCCCTGCTCTCGAACTAAACGCCGCCCCCGGAGCTGTCAGGCGCAGCGCGCGGGGACCGCGCTGCGCTGACACTGGTTTTCCGGCGAGAGTTGTCTGACACGTCGGTCCAGCGAGCTCGCGGGCAGTTCGGAGGCGTTGCGAGGCGGGTCTTGGACGTGGGTCGCGCCCGAGGGGGTGCTGTGCCGGATTCCCGCCGAAACCTGCTCAGTGCAACTCTCTGTGCAGCCAACGCGCGCCAGGGGTGCACCTTCGATGCACCGAGGGCTGCACTGAGACTCGCTGAGTCCCAGTCTGCGGCGACGCGCGCGACGCTGGCCCCGGTCGGCCGCCGCGTTCGCCGTTTCCAGTCGAGTTCGTCGATCGAACGACGAACTCGGGGACGGACCGGCGAACTCGAGCTCTGCGCGGGCCGGTGACTGCTCGCCGTCGGCGGCGCGGGATGTCCGCGGGGCGCACCGGGCTGGGGGTAGGGCTGGGGGTATCGAAGTTGCACCCAGTGGTGCACGTTCGATACACCCAGCCCTACACTCACGGGCTCGAGCGCTCCTATCCCAGCCCGATGCCCGAGGCCCGCAGCACCGCCTCCGAGTCAGGCGTTGCGAGGGCTATACCGCGCGCAACGTCTGACGAGTTCCGCTGGTGGGAGTTGTCGGACGCAGCACGTCCTGGTGACCGCGCAACGTCTGACACGGTCAGCGGGCGGCGCGCTCGGGGAGGCCGGGGAACACCGGTACGGGCGCGCCCCAGTCGATCGCCTCGGCGGACATCGCGACCAGCGAGCTGATCAGCTCCGCGCGGGAGCCCGGTTCGGCGTCGGCCACGAGTGCGGCGTACGAGACCGCGAGCGCCTGCGCCATCGACTTCGCGAGTGCCTTCGCCGCGGCGGGGTCGTCGAGGCCCTTCGGGAGCGCGTAGGCCGCCCGGCGCGGGTCGCGGTGGGTCTCGGCGATGGTCCCGAGCCTCGCCCACGCCTCCGCGCGGGTCCGGTGCTCACCGGCGCGGTCCAGCGCGCTGGTCCGTTCGGGTCCGGACAGCTTGGCGGCGATCACCTCGTACCCGTAGCCGGCCTCGTCCTCGCCGGCGACCAGGGCGCTGAGCGCGCTCGGCTCGACCCCGGCCGGCAGCGCGTCGGGCATCGTGGCGTGGGACAGGCTCGGCGGCACCAGCTTGTCCGCGGCCGCGAGCTGCCGGGCCTGCAGGAGCCGCGCGGCGGACACCGACGCGAGCAGCCGCGCGAGCCCGCCGTCGGGCACCGTCTCGGCGTCCTCGCGCGCGTGGGTGGCGCCGAGCACGAGCCGGGCGACGACCACGACGCCCGACGCCGGTGCAGCGGACGCGGTCGACGTCGGCGCGGCGCTCGGACCGGTCGACGGCGTCGGCGACCCGGTGGGGCTCGGTGTGCCCGCGACGTACGGGCCGCCCAGCTGGTCGACGTGCGCGTGGGCCGCCGCGACGATCGTCGCGCGGATCTTGTTCACCGGCTTGCCCGGGTCCGCGCCGGGTGTGGCGGCCGCCGCCTCGAGGTCGACGGAGTCCGTCACCGCACGCTCGCGGGCCACCTCGTTGGCGTCCACAGTGCGCGGCGAGGGCGGCGGGGTTTCCATGCGGAGCCCACATCCCGTGAGCAGCCCGACGAGCGCGAGGACCACCGCGACGGCGGCCAGATGGGGTCGGCGTCGCGCGGGACGGGAGGGTGAGGTCATCGCGGGTGATCCTGCCATGCCGACCGGGCCCGCAGGACTCGGTAGGCTGGTAGTCGCACAACATCACAGGGTCGAATCCAGCCGGGTCGCCCGCTGGAGACGACGGGAGACGCAGCATGGCGCCAGCAACGAGCACGCAACGGGTTCGCACGGTGGTCGAACCGGTCGTCACCGCAGCGGGCCTGGTCCTCGAGGACCTCGAGGTGAGCCCCGCCGGGCGCCGCACGGTGGTGCGCCTGACGATCGACCTGGGCGACGACGCCGTCGGCGGCCTCGACCTCGACACGCTCGCCGTCGTGGCGCGCGGCGTCGGCGATGCGCTCGACGAGGCCTCTCCGGTCCCGGGGGAGTACACCCTCGAGGTCGGCACCCCCGGCACGGACCGGCCGCTGACCGAGCTGCGCCACTTCAAGCGGGCCCGGACCCGGCTCGTGCGCCTCGTGCGCCGCGACGGTTCGCCCGCCTTCGGCCGCCTCACGGCGGTCATCGACGACACCCTGACCCTGAGTCCCGTCCTCCCGGCCACCGGCCGGGACGTGGCGGGCGAACCCACCTACATCGCGCTCGCGGACATCGCGAGCGCTTCAGTCGAGGTCGAGCTCTCCCGGGCGCAGGCCGGCGACGACGCCGACGGAGAGAGCTGACATGGATATCGACATGACGACGCTGCGCTTGCTGGAGCGTGAGCGCGACATCAGCCTGGATGTGCTGGTCTCGGCAATCGAGCAGGCACTGGTCTCCGCGTACCACCGCACGCCCGGCGCCCGGGCCAAGGCCCGCGCGGTCGTGGACCGCAAGAGCGGCCACGTCACGGTGTGGGTCACCGACGACGTGGTGATCGGGGAGGACGGGATCGCGAGCGATCCCGGACCGGAGTACGACGACACCCCCGAGGGCTTCGGCCGGATCGCGACGGCGACGGCGCGCCAGGTCATCGTCCAGCGGCTGCGCGACGCCGAGGACGACCAGGTGCTCGGCAACTTCCGGGGCAAGGAGGGCGAGGTGCTCGCGGGCGTCATCCAGCAGGGCCGCGACCCGCGCGTGGTGCTGGTCGACGTCGGCGGCACGGAGGCCGTGCTGCCCGCGCACGAGCAGGTCCCGACCGAGAAGTACGTGCACGGCGAGCGCATCCGCGGCTACGTGCTCGACGTCGGCCGGGGCGCCCGCGGCCCCGCCATCACGCTCTCGCGCACCCACCCGAACCTCGTCCGGAAGCTCTTCGAGCTCGAGGTCCCCGAGATTGCGGACGGCACCGTCGAGATCATCGCGATCGCCCGCGAGGCCGGGCACCGCAGCAAGATGGCGGTGCGCACGAAGGTCCCGGGGCTGAACGCCAAGGGTGCCTGCATCGGCCCGTTGGGTTCGCGTGTGCGGGCCGTGATGGCCGAGCTGCACGGCGAGAAGATCGACATCGTCGACCACAGCGACGACCCGGCCGAGATGGTCGCGCACGCGCTGTCGCCCGCCCGGGTGCTCTCGGTGACGATCGTCGACCCGGTCGCCCGGGCCGCGCGCGTCATCGTGCCCGACTTCCAGCTGTCGCTCGCGATCGGCAAGGAGGGGCAGAACGCCCGCCTGGCCGCCAAGCTCACCGGCTGGCGGATCGACATCCGGTCCGACGCCGCCGTCGCCGAGGAGGGCGAGGGCGCGCCGTCCGGCACGCGGTCGGCCGGTGACGCCAAGGAGCGCGCGGCCCAGCGCGGCGGGGAGGGCTCGCCCGGTAACGCTCGGTGAGCGAGAGCGGTAGACTTGCCGCGGCTGGGCGCGATGCCCGGCTCTCCTCCGCGAGCACTCCGGGGCCGATCACAGGCCCCGTTCGCACGTGTGTGGGGTGCCGGTCCCACGGGTCCAGGTCCGACTTGCTGCGCGTGGTGGCGACCGACGTCGGTGCGGGAGAGGTTTCCGCGCTGGTGGTCGACACCGGGCGCCGTCTGCCGGGCAGGGGAGCGTGGCTGCACCCCGATCTTCGGTGCCTCGAACTCGCCGAACGCCGTCGGGCGTTCCCCCGGGCCCTGCGTCTCGCAGGACCGGCGGACGCCTCAGCGGTGCTCGCGCATCTCGCGGCGTTGGGGGAACCAGCCGATGCCGGCCCCGTTGCCGGCAGCTGAACGAACGACCGATTCATCCGACATGGAAGCGGGTTGGAAGCCGATGGCTGCCCGATGAGCACCCACCAGTGAGTACGCAGTGAGTACCCAGTACTAACGACGGTCTGACCCTGTCCGGGCGGGCCGAGACAGGAGAGTTGTGGCCAAGGTCCGCGTATACGAGCTCGCAAAAGAGCTCGGTGTGGAAAGCAAGACGATCATGAACAAGCTGGGCGAGCTCGGAGAGTTCGTCCGCTCGGCATCCTCGACAATTGAGCCGCCGGTCGTGCGCAAGCTGCGCGACCTGTACCCGGCCGGTTCGGGCGATGGCGTGGCTGCCAAGGCAGCCCCCAAGCCCGGCGCGGCCCGGCCCGGCCCGGCGCCCAGCGCGCCCGTGGCTCCGGCGCCCGTCGCCGCTGCCCCGGTGGCACCGGCCGCACCGGCGCCCGCACCGCAGGCTCCCGCGCCGGCAG
>NZ_DATCNW010000296.1:0-2718 GCF_036565025.1 Pengzhenrongella sp. | reverse complement strand
CCAGGGCGGCCCCAGGTGGACGTGGCAGAACGCCAAGCGCTCCCGCAGTTGCTCGGCGTCGCGGGTCCAGTGCAGGACGCCCAGCCCCGAGGACCGCAGCCCTTCCCGTACCGCCTCGGCCACCCGCGCCGGGTCCGGATCACGCAGCGGCGAGTCGCTCAGTCCGATGGCGCCGAGGGTCTCCTTGCGACGCAGCACCAGTTCGCCGGCGACCCACTGGATCTCGTCTGCACTGTGCATCAGTCCGGCACCGACCGCGCGGGCCGTCGCCTCGTCGACGGGGACCGCAGACCGGATCCGGGCATCGGCCCGGCCAATCGGCCGGTCGGCGACTGCCACCGCGATCCACTCGGTCCCGCGGAGACCCGACGTCGGGTCGAGCACCGCCCCGGTGCCACCGGCCATCAGGTAGTTCTGCGACCCGGGGCGGCGGGCCCGCGCCAGCCGGTCGGGGTAGGCCAGTCCCACCACGGTCCCGATGGCGAGATCGTCGCTCAGCGCGGTAGGCCCGGGACCACCCCGGCCGAGCCGGCGCACCTCCTCGCGCCAGCGCGCGGCGGCAGCCCGGTCCGACCCGCGGCGCAGCGCCCGCCAGCGGCCGGCGAGGTCATCGTCGCGACCGGCCAGCGTGTCGTCGGAGAGCAGCGCAACGATTTCGCGCGCCCGCTGCGCGCCGACGGCCGTGGCGCCGTCCAGCACTGACCGGGCGAGCCGGGGATGCGCGCCGATCGCCGCCATCCGCCGGCCCCGCGCGGTGATGCGGCCGGCGGCGTCGACCGCGTCGAGACCGCGCAGCAGTTGGTCTGCTGCCGACATCGCGACCGCCGGCGGCTGGTCGAGCAGCGCAAGCCCCGCCCCGCCGGGCGCGCCCCACGCCGCCACCGTCAGTGCGAAACCGGCCAGGTCGGCGGTGGCGATCTCGGGTGCGGAGTGGGCGTCGAGATGGGCGTGCTCGCTCGCCGACCAGCACCGGTAGACCCGCCCCGGTCCCTCTCGGCCCGCGCGCCCGGCCCGCTGGTCGGCCGACGACTTCGACACGCGGGTCGTGACCAGTGCGCCCAGGCCGCGGGCCTGGTCGGTCCGCGGCTGCCGGGCCAGCCCGGCATCGACGACAATGCGAACACCGGGAACCGTCAGCGAGCTCTCCGCCACGGCGGTCGTGACGACCACCCGACGGCGCGGCCCGGCCCGCAGGGCGCGGTCCTGCTCGGCGCCCGTCTGCCGGCCGAACAGGGGCACGACGTCTGCTGTACCCGCCAACCGTCGTGACACCCCGCCGATCTCAGCCTCCCCCGGCACGAACACCAGGACGTCCCCCTCGGCCTCGGCCAGCGCCCGGCGCACCACGGCGGCGACGTGGTCGAGCAGGCGCGGGTCCACCCGGGCGTCGGCCAGCAGCGGCAACGCTTGCTCGGGTGCAGCCCACACGACGTCGACGGGATACATCGAGGACGAGGCCGTGAGGACCGGTGCGGGCGCCCCCTCCGGGGCCAGGACCGCGGCGATGCGCTCGGTGTCGGGCGTGGCCGACGTGGCGACCAGCACGAGGTCGTCGCGCAGGGTGGCGCGCACGTCGATGCAGAAGGCCAGGGCGAGATCGGCGTCGAGATGGCGTTCATGGCACTCGTCGATGACCACCGCGGCGACGCCGGACAGATCGGGGTCGCGCTGCAGCCGCTGCACGAGCAGCCCGGTCGTGACCACCTCGACGCGGACCCGGGCGCCGCCCGCCCGCTCGCCGCGCATGGCGAAGCCGATCCGCTGCCCGGGAGTCTCACCGACCAGCATCGCCAGGCGCATCGCTGCCGCCCGAGTGGCGATGCGGCGGGGCTCGGCCACAACGACGCGGCCGTCAACGACGTCGGCCAGCGCCAACGGCAGCAGCGACGTCTTGCCCGATCCCGGTGGCGCGACCAGCACCGCCGACCCACGTTCTCGCACCGCCGCCACGACGTCGGGCAGCGCGGAGCGGACCCAGAGGTCGGCGCCCGGCGCCGACGCGTCCGGCAGCATTCGCGCGGCAGCCACCCCGAAGACATTAGCTATCAGGCCGGTAGCCGCACCGGGAGCGGCTCACCCAGATCAGCGCACGCCGTGGGTGCGGAACTGGATGCTGATGCGCTGGCCGACGCGACGGGCGGTCTTGGGCACCGCGTGTTCCCAGGTGCGCTGGCAGCTCCCGCCCATCACGATCAGGTCGCCGTGGCCGAGCTCGTAGCGCAGCACCGAGCCCCCGGCGCGGGGGCGCAGGGCCAGTGTGCGCGGCGCGCCGATGGAGACGATCGCGACCATGGTGTCCTCGCTGCGCCCGCGGCCGATGGTGTCACCGTGCCAGGCGACGCTGTCGCGTCCGTCGCGGTACAGGCACAGTCCGGCGGTGACGAACGGCTCGCCGAGCTCGTCTGCGTAGTGCGCGTCGAGGACCGACTTGGCCGCGTCGAGAGCCGGGTCGGGTAGCGCGTGACCTTCGCCGTAGAAGCACAGCAGACGCGGAACGTCGACAATCCGCTCGTACATCTGGCGTCGCTCCGCGTGCCAGGGGACGACCTGCACCAGCCGCTCGAACAGTGCGTCCGCGCCGGCGAGCCAGCCGGGCCGGACGTCCAGCCATGCCCCGTGCCCGAGTTCCGTTCGGCGGACCGACTCGTCCAGCGGCGCGGGCGCGACCTCGTCGCCGAGGTCGAGCAGCGAGCCCTGGAATGCAGCCGACATGTGACG
>NZ_DATCNW010000295.1:0-1597 GCF_036565025.1 Pengzhenrongella sp. | reverse complement strand
GGGGTATGGCTGGGTGTATCGAACGTGCACCCCAGGTGCACGTTCGATACACCCAGCCACACACCCAGGCTCTTGAGTGAAGTCGCGCGATCTCACGGCGGCAGGCGCGCTCGGGCCGCTCAGTTTCGTCCGGAGCGAGGCACGGTGAGGCGTCGTCGAACCCGGCGTCCCAGATCTGGCTCGACGTGGGCGGGTCCGATTCGCAAAGACTCGACCCGATCGCAGAGTGCGCACGTCGGATGTACCCAGTTGGCACCGATGTGCGCAGTTTCCAGGCGACGACGGTCGCCGGCCACAACATCCGGGCCTCCGGTCGCGGCTCGGGTGGGCGAGTTCGGGGTACGCCCGGGTCGGGCCGTGACCGAGCTCAGTCCCAGCGGGCGCCGCCGTCGAGCCGCTCGCTGAGAGCCGCGGCCCACACCATCGGGGTGGCCGGCAGCCCGTCGATCCAGCCGACCGGCAGGTCGAGGTCCAGCACGGTCCCGGGCTCCTGGGTCTCGAGCACGTGCGACGCCGCGGCGACGTCGAACGTGCGCCCCCCGCCGACCGCCCGCATCCAGTGCCGCAGGTCGGCGGGCTTCAGGCGCGCGTCGACGACGGCCCAGGTCTGGTCCGGTTCGAGCTCGGCGAGCAGATCGGCGGCGCTCGGCCAGTCCTCGGCCGCCCCACCGACGCCGATCGCGACGATGCTCACCGCCTGGCCGCCGGCGATGCGGGCCCGGAACCAGGCGGCGGCCGGCGGGCCCAGCAGCCGGCGACCGTGGCCGGCCACGGCGAGCATCTCCCCCGCGAGCACGACGTCGTGCGGGTTCTGCCCGACGCGCTGCGCCATCTGCGAGGCGACGGTGAACGCCTGCGCGCTCTCACCGACGACGGCGACGATCGACCCGAAGGTGCGCAGCAGCCCGGGCGGGCGGCCCAGGCTCGCGAGCAGCTCCGAGATCGGCATCGACTCGTCGAGCGGGCCGTCGCCGAGCAGCGCGGCCGGCACGCCGAGTGCGAGCAGCGCCCGCCGGTCGCCGCCGCCGGCACGCGGAGCGGCGCGCGACCGGCCGCGCGGCGCCGGTTCGGGCGGGGCCTCGGCTTCGGGTTCGGGCTCCGGTTCGGGCTCCGGCTCCGGGTCCGGTTCCGGCTCCGGCTCGACCTCGTCCTCGGGTTCGGCCGGCGCGGCCACCGGGATCGGGTTGAACGTCACCGGGGTCACCACGGCGTCCCGCGGCGCGAACCGCGCCGCGGGCATCGGCCTGGTCGCCGCGGGGTGCGGGTCACCGTCCGGGTGCGCGGCCGCATCCACCTCGGCGCCCGGCCGGGCGACGACCGGCGCAGCGGTCGCCGTCGCGGCGGCCGCCGCCGCCGTCGCGGCCGCATGCGACCCTGCCATGTCGTCGATCGAGGCGAGCAGCGAGGTGAACGTGTCGGCGTCGGTCGACACCCGGCGCCCGGACATCGGCGGGACGGGGATCTCCTCGCGCACCGTCGTCCCCAGCTCGCCGGGGTGCCGCTCGGCAGCGTCGGCGGCCTCGAGCAGCGCGTGCAGCCCCATCATCGGCTCCGCGCGCATCCCGGTCGAGAGCCGCTCGGGCGGCGGTGCGGCGGG